>JBFISV010000013.1:0-20402 GCA_041608415.1 Woeseiaceae bacterium | reverse complement strand
CATCAACTGGACGCTGATCGATCAGGTGATACGGACCACGGTGCGCGTCGGGGTCGCCTACGGTTCGCCGGTACGGCGCGTTGCCGAGCTGATCGAGCAGGCGGTCAGGGAACAGCCCGAAGTCAAGGCGGAGCCGGCGCCTTTCGTCATTTTCGAGGACTTTGGCGACAACGCATTGATTTTCGATACCTATTTCTGGCGTGACGCCGTCGGCGAGCGCGACACCCGCGCCGTCAGGAGTGCCATCCGCTTCCGCATTGCCGAATTATTCGAGGAAAACGACATCGTCATCGCGTTCCCGCAACGCGACGTGCACATCGACGCCCAGGCACCCGTGCCGGTGCGGGTCATGAACGATGCCGATGCCAGGTCATGACGCGGCGTTTGCCGCCTCGCTGCGCACGATCGCCGTAATCACGGCACCGGTCGGCGCCGTGAGTTCGTCTTCATCGAGCGGAAAGCGAAGTCGGCCATTGGCAAGCGTCATGAACAGCGGAATTCGGTCAGGATACTTTTCGACGTAGTCCTCGACCGTGAATTCGTCCGTTATCTCCGTGCTCTTGATATCGACCCCCTCGTCGACGAGCTGCGCGAGTTCGGCGAACGAACGTGACCCGCCGAACAGTATGCGCCCGGCCGCCTCGCCGCTGATGTGGTGCTTTTCATGCGCCTTTTCCGTTATCGTCGGCATCGTGTATACGGAGTCGCGCCCGAATTCGAAGCGATAACGGACACACGCGAGTTCATTGAGTCCGGGCCTGTGCGATAACGCCAGCAGATGACCGAGGCCGATGAGTTCGAGATGGCGCTCGGCATATTCCGACACGGGGCTGCCGTAATACACGGGCAGCCCCTTCATGCGCGCGGCGCGGATACCGTCCCAGCCCATTGAAGCCACGAGCACACGCCGGCCTGCCTTCTGCAGCGCCTCCGCATACAGGATCGCGACCGGATTCGCGCCGACAATGAGAACCCCGTTCGGCTCCGGATCGGAAACGCCCAGCCACCTGGCTACCGCACGCCCCGACAGACTCTGGATCACGACCGTTCCGACGATCACGATGAAGACCATCGGCACCAGTTTCTCGGCACCCGGGAAGGCGGCGTTTTCGAGACGCAACGCGAACAGCGCCGAGACGGCCGCCGCGACGATGCCACGCGGGAATACCCAGCCGAGAAACAGGCGTTCGCGCAGGTTCAGGTTGCTGCCGATCGAACAAATGAACGCACGCGCCGGTCCCGCGATGAGTTGCAGCGTCAACAGAACGAGAATCGCGCCGCCGCCGAGCGCCGCCAGTTCGCCCGGATCGATGCGCGCCGCCAGCACGATGAACAATGCGGCAACCAGCACGAGCGTCAGGCTTTCCTTGAAATCCAGGATGTCTTCGAGGTCGACGTTGCGCATATTTGCCTGCCACACGCCCATGACGGTCACGGCAAGCAGTCCCGACTCGGATTCGATCGCTTCGGATACCGCGAACACGAACAATACGAGCGCGAGCGCCGCGTAATCGCGCAAATAATCGGGCAGCCAGTGCTTGCGCAAGACGACGCCGAAGGTATATCCGGCGAGAGCGCCGAGCCCGACGCCCGTGAGGATGATCACGCCGAACAGTGTGAATACGTGTCCGATGCCGGCCGTCGTTTGCGACACGATGATGAAGTCGAAGACCAGTACCGCGAAAATCGCACCCAGCGGATCGACGAGGATTCCTTCCCAGCGGAATATGCTCGCAAGCGCCGACGTGGGCCGGATGGTGCGCAGCAGCGGGACGATGACCGTCGGACCGCTTACGGTCACGATAGCGCCGAACAGCGCCGCCAGCAGCAGGTCCCAGTCGAGAAGAAGATGCGCAGCCAGCGTCGCGATGAGCCAGGTGGTCGCGACACCCACGGTCACGAGATTGCGTACGACCTTGCCGTGGCCGCGAATCTCGCTGAATTTCAGCGTCAGGCTGCCTTCGTAGAGTATGACCGCGACGGCGAGCGAAACGAAGATCTCGAGGAGATCGCCGAACAGCGCATCCGGGTTCAGCCAGCCGATGCCGGGGCCGACGACGATCCCTGCGAGCAGCAGAAACAGGATCGACGGCAGCTTGACGCGCCAGGCAAACCACTGGCAGGCAAAACCAATGGCGAGTATGCCGCTGAGGAGCAATAGCTGACTACCGTGCATCGTTGCCGTCCTGACGCCGCTTCGGGCTCCGCTTGAAATCGCACCGCGCGATGAAGTGGGGGGATGATAGCAACACTGTCTGCACTACGGCGACCGACGTGTTCCTCGTTTGCAGAGCACGGACATGTCGCGGACCGGCCCGGGCAGCCTGTAGGAATTCGTCAACGCTTTCGCGTCAGCTTTCCATGTCGCGGATGATGTAGCCGCCCGAGCGTTCGTCGAGCTCCAGCGTAATCTGGCCGCGTTCGCGGGCCTCCTCGAGAAGCTCGCTGAACGAATCGAAACCGTACGCGCTCTCGCTGAAACCCGGGCTGCGGCGTTTCAGGGTCTGTTTGACCATCGAGCCCCACAGCTTGCCGCCGCCGTCGCGTTCGGCGTTCAGCGCGCGCGCGGCCTGCAGCGCCAGGTCGATTCCCTCCTGCGCCTTGTCCTTTTTCCGCGCCTCGCTCGACTTGCGCTTGCTCGAACGCCCTTTCCTGGACTTCTTTTTCGCCTTCGATTTTTCCTGGTCGCGTACCAGGTCATCGTAAAAGATGAATTCGTCACAGTTGCTGATGAGCAGGTCCGACGTCGAGTTCTGGACGCCGACACCGATGACGGTCTTTGCATTTTCGCGCAGCTTGCTGACGAGCGGGGAGAAGTCCGAATCGCCGCTGATGATGACGAAGGTGTCTACGTGCGCTTTCGTGTAGCACAGGTCGAGCGCGTCCACGACCATGCGGATATCCGCCGAGTTTTTGCCCGATTGCCGGACGTGTGGAATATCGATCAGCTCGAATGCGGCACCGTGCATCGTGGCCTTGAAATCGCGGTATCGCTCCCAGTCGCAGTAGGATTTCTTGACGACGATGCTGCCCTTGACGAGCAGTCGCTCGAGGATCTTGTTGATGTCGAATTTGGCGTATTTCGCGTCCCGAACGCCCAGCGCGATGTTCTCAAAATCGCAGAATAATGCGAGATTGCTATCAACCGAATGGGTCACCGATTGCGTCAGGTTTTGGGTTTCTTCGGCGTCGGAATGAACTGCACGCGGCCACGCTTGCCGAGGCGCCGTTCGTTCAACTGCACGACAATCGCTTCGATCGCGTGCGTCACGCTTTGTCGGTTGCCCGAACGATAGCCGAGAATGACGTTTCCGCCTTGCGCGATTTCGTACTTGTACCAGTTCGAACCGTCGAATCCCGAGGGCGGCTCGGACGACTTGATGGACATGATCTCGTAGGGATCACCTTTGGCTGCGGGTGCTGCGGAAGCTTTGCTCATTTTCGGCCCTACAAGAGTCGGCGCTGCGCCGGACGCAACGTCGCGTGAAACAACAGGATGCGGCAAGTATACAGGAAATCGCGGGCGCCTGCCGCGGAGCGCCGAACGCTCAGGAAATCAGCCCTACACCGGCCTTTGCGAGCGGCTCGACCGTCCGCCCGAGCCGCTCGGCGCGAGCATTCGACGCATTGCCGTCCAGCGCCCGCTTGTAGACACCCTGGCAAATCGACGCCAGCCGGAAAAAACTGAACGCAAGATAAAACGGCCAGTTGCCGATAGCGTCGATGTTGCGCCGCGCGCAGTACATCGAAACGACCGCCGCCTCGTTCGGGATGCCGATTTCGTCCAGATCCAGCCCGGCGAGACCCCGGACCCCGCCTTCGCGCGGCAGGCGCTGGACCATGCAGTAGTATGCGAGGTCGGCCAGCGGATGGCCCAGCGTCGACAGTTCCCAGTCGAGCACGGCGATTATGCGCGGCTCGGTTTTGTGGAAGATCACGTTATCGAGCCGGTAGTCGCCGTGTATCAGGCTCACACTGCCGTCCTCGGGCGGCGTGTTCGCCGGCAGCCATTCGAGCAGCGCTTCGACCGCGTCGATGCGGCGGGTCTCGGCCGCCCGGTATTGCCTGGTCCACCTTCCGATCTGCCGCTCGAAATAGTTTCCGGGATGGCCGAAGTCGCCGAGGCCGGCTTCCTCGATGTCCACGTCGTGGAGCGCCGCGAGTACTCGAAGCATTTCGTCGCAGACGGGGCCGCGCTCGGCAATGTCGAGTTCCGGCAGCGCCGGGTCCCAGAAAATGCGGCCGTCCTCGTAACTCATGAGGTAGAACATGCCGCCGATCACCGTGTCGTCCTCGCACAGGTGGTACGCGCGCGCGACGGGCACCTCGGTATCGGCCAGCGCCGTGATGACCCGGTACTCGCGGTCCACGGCATGCGCCGACTTCAGCAGCTTGCCGGGCGGCTTGCGGCGCAACACGTACTGGCCGTCTTTTGCCGTAATCAAAAACGTCGGGTTCGATTGCCCCTTGGCGAACTTTTCGGCGACGATCGGACCCCGCAATCCCTCGACGTGCCGCTCGAGGTAGGCCGCGAGCCTGCCGGTATCGAGATTTTCGATGTCCCGGGTCACGAGCGGTCGACGTCCTCTCAGGCGCCGGCGGCGTACATCGCCGCGACGTTGCGACCGAGCTGCATCATGTGCACCTGGTCCGGCCCGTCGGCGAGCCGGATCGTGCGCGCATAGGCATAGCCCCGGGCCAGCGGAAAGTCCTGGCTCAGGCCCGCGGCGCCGTGAATCTGCATGGCCCGATCGATGACGTTGCACGCCATGGTGGGCGCGACGATCTTGATCATCGCGATCAGGTCCTTCGCGACCTTGTGCCCGCCCAGATCCATTCTCGCAGCGGCCTTCAGCGTGAGCAGCCGCGCCTGTTCGATTTCACAGGCGGAGCGCGCGATGTCCTCGCGCACCGACTGCTGTTTACTGAGCGGGCGCCCGAATGCGACGCGTGATTCCGCTCGTACGGCCATCATTTCCAGCGCCCGTTGCGCCTGGCCGATCAGCCGCATGCAGTGATGGATGCGTCCCGGACCCAGGCGCCCTTGCGCGATCTCGAAACCGCGTCCCTCGCCGAGCAACAGGTTCGACGCGGGCACGCGCACGTTCTCGAACGTCACTTCCGGATGACCCTCGGGAGGATCTTCGGAGCCGAACACCTGCATCGGCCGCACGACGGTGACGCCGGCCGCGTCTCGCGGCACGAGTATCATGGACTGCTGGCGGTAACGATTCGCGTTGTCCGGGTCGGTCTTGCCCATGACGATGAGGATCTTGCAGTTGCTGTTCATCGCACCGCTGGTATAGAACTTGCGGCCGTTGATGACGTAGTCGTCCCCGTCCCGGACGATCGACGTCTCGATATTGGTGGCGTCGGACGAGGCGACATCGGGTTCAGTCATCGCGAACGCGGATCGAATGTCACCGTTCATCAGCGGCTCGAGCCAGGCGGCCTGCTGCTCGGGATTGCCGTATTTCGCCAGTACCTCCATGTTGCCGGTGTCGGGCGCGCTGCAATTGAACGGCTCCGCGCCGATCATCGAACGTCCCATGACCTCCGCGAGCGGCGCGTACTCGAGATTCGTCAGGCCGGGACTGAGATCGCCGTAATCGACGGGCAGGAACAGGTTCCACAGCCCCTCCGCGCGGGCCCTGGCCTTGAGTTCCTGCATGACGGGCGGAGTCGACCAGCGATGCTCGAGCAATTGCTCCTCGTACAGGTGCTCCGCGGGATACACGTGCTCGTCCATGAACCGGCTGACTCGCCGCGTAAGGTCCTGCATCTTCGCACTGGGCTCGAAATTCATTGCTCTCTCGCTTTTCTGATTGCCGCAAATATCGCCACGACCGAGGATTCGCACGCCGGGCATCGGGCTGATAGCGGCGATTATGCCTGAATCGCGGCGACGCATAGCCGGCCCGGCGCCCCGGCGGCGCAGGCGTGGGACGAGCGCGATGCAGGGAGCGCCGATCGCAGCAGGCCATGAGGCGCATCACGCCGATGCAAACAACGGCGTGCAATGGACCGCGGCATGCGGAAAAGGCGGCCGGCGAGCGCCGGAATCGATAGCGAGCGCCGCATCCGCCGGGCGCTTGATCGTTGTCGGCTTGGCCGCAATCGTGCGCCCGCGAAGGCCGCACGATCTTCGCAGGGTCGTAACCGGCGAAAGTGCGTACGGCTCAGGTCAGCGACAGTTGCCGCTGCGGTTGTAGGGGTCGGCGCCGACCTCGTCGTCGCTCAGGATTTCGAGCGAGAACTCGTCGAGCCGCGGCAATTTTTGCGTTTTTTCGTAGACGGTGATCACGACCGGCTCGGCAACGGAATCTCCCCCGGCATGCGTTCCGACCGCTCCTTCGTGCGGCGCCGTCTTGGCCGTAATGCTCGCTTTCCAGGTCGACATCGTCATGACCTCGTGCCGGTTGAACATATGTCCATTGTGCCGCCTGTGGCGCTGGCGATAAATGCCGTCGGTCAGATCGACGCTACCGGTCGTCGGTTCGTGTCCGTTCGTCGCCGGAAAGCGACCGCTCGTCGGCCCGGCGACGCTCGTGTCGCGGACCCGTATCGCTTATGATTGCCGCCGCCTCGTGATTCGATGCGGGGCCTGGCACAGCTTCAGGGAACTTCGGGTGATACAGACAGACGTGGTGATCGTCGGCGCCGGCCCTTGCGGCCTGTTCCAGGTGTTTGAACTCGGCCTCCTCGGGCTCAAGTCGCAGGTCATCGACACGCTGCGCCAGCCGGGCGGCCAGTGCACGGAACTGTATCCGGACAAACCGATCTACGACATCCCGGCGATCCCGGTCTGCACCGGCGAGGAATTGACGGCGGCGCTGCTCGAGCAGATCAAGCCGTTCGACGCCGGGTTCCACTTCGGCGAGGAAGTGAGTGTCGTCAGGCCGGGCACGGCGCAGGATTTTTACGTGGCGACGAGCCGCGGCACGGAATTTTCCTGCCGTGCCGTCGTGATTGCGGGCGGCGTCGGCTCGTTTCAGCCGCGGCTGCTGCGCGCGCCGGGCGCCGAGGACTGCGCGGGCAAAACCCTGCATTACCGGGTCAGGGAAGCGCAACAATTCGCCGGTAAACGACTCGTCATCCTCGGCGGCGGCGATTCGGCGCTCGACTGGGTGCTCGAACTCGCCGGTCGCGCCGCACACGTCACGCTCGTGCACCGGCGCGACGAGTACCGCGCGGCGCCGGCGTCCGTCGAAAAAATGCGCGCGCTGGTCACCGAGGGACGGGTGACCGAGATTCCGAATGCCAAAGCTGCGTCCATCGAACACGCTGGCGGTATCGTCTCCAACATCGTGATTCAACCCAAGGACGCGGAGGCGATTACCCTGCCCGCCGACCACGTGCTCGTTTTCTTCGGCCTCGCGCCGAAACTCGGCCCGATCGCCGACTGGGGCCTCGACATCAATCGCAAGACGATCAACGTCAGTACCGAGACGTTCGAGACTTCCGAGCCCGGAATTTATGCCGTCGGCGACATCAACTACTACCCCGGCAAGAAGAAGCTCATTCTATGCGGCTTTCACGAGGCAGCGCTCGCGGCGTTTGCAATCAAGCAACGCCTCGAACCGGGGAAGAAAGTACACGTGCAATACACGACGACGAGTCCGATCATGCACGAGCGTCTCGGCGTGCCGGATTAGCGGCTCGCTGCGCGGACCGGTATCAGGCGTCGTTGCCCTTCGCCGCCAGGTAGAGGCCGGTCACGAGCATCAGGATCTGGAATTCCATGCCACCGGCCATCACGTTGAAGCCGTTTTTCGCATGCACGAGCACGATGGCCCCGATCATTATGACGATCACGATCCCGGCGCCGAGCCGGGTCAGCAGGTCCTTGCCGAACGCACCCGCGATCAGCAGTGCGCCAGCCGCGATTTCCGCCAGTGCGACGAGCCAGACCACCGGGACCGGCAACATCATCATCGGGCCTTCGATCGGAAACTTGGCCCAGCCGTGGTAAATGAACGTGGCGGCCAGCGATAAGCGCAGCCCCCAGTGAACGTGCGGGGCAAGGGTGCTGAGGAAGTTCATGGCGGTTCTCCCGTTATTGTTATTGCCGCTAAGAGTACACCAACTCAGGCCGGAAACCTGCATCTCTTAATCGTAAGCTATTGATTCCCGGTAGTTCCTGTGCCGCATGCCAACGTCGTCTATTTCGACGTGACTGCCTTTGTTGCACCGGATCCGAAGAACATATCCATTTCGTCGTCGAGATCCCCGGATTTCTCGATCTGATCGCTTTCCAGTTGGCGGATCTTGTCGAGAACGCGCTCGTCCGTTTGTGGCGCCGCGCTTGCGACGACGGTCGGCGTGATCAGCACTACCGTTTCAGTATTCGACAGTATCTTCTGGCGATTGGAAAACAGCCGCCCGAGCACCGGAATTCGCCCGATAACGGGGACGCCCTGCTTGCTTTCGTCCACTCGATGCTTGATCAGACCACCGATGAAAATGGTTTGCCCATCCGATACGATCATGCGCGTCGTTACCTCGGTAGTCGTTTGCGAGGGGATGCCGGTTAACGGGTCGATGACGCCGGTGCTGACCTCGGGGTGGATATCCATCATGACCCGTCCATGCGCATCGACGGACGGCGTGACGCGGAGAATGACGCCGGACTCGAGAAATTCGACGCTCTCCGTCGTGACCTGGTTGATCGTCGTTGTCACCGCATAGCCGCGACGGTCACCGATGATCACCGAGGACTCCATGTCTTCGACCGCGAGCAGTTTTGGCGTCGATAGCGTCCTGACCCTGCCCTGCGATGTCAGCGCATTCAGAGTTGCTGCAATGTCCGGCGTCGCATAATCGAAAAACAGCCCCGCGCTCGTCGAGTCGCCCAGGTTCTGGATGCCGAAATCTCCCGTACCTTCATTGCTCTTGAAAAATTTGATCCAGTCGAGTCCGTACGAGTCTTCGTCCGTAAGCGTGATCTCGAGAATCTTTGCTTCGATAATGATCTGCTCTGGAGGCTGATCGATTTCTTTTACCAGCGCGGTGATGCGACGCAGGAACTCCGGCGTGTCCTCGACAAGAAACATATTGCGGTCGGCGAATGCCGTAATCTCGCCGTACTCCGACAGGTAGGGCTGCAGCAGCGATTGAACGTCGTCAACCTTGTTGTATTGCATTTCGAAACTCTGGACGCGCGTCAAAGCATCCGGCGCATACTTGCCGGCATCGCTGCGCTCGACAATGAAGTAATTTCCGTCATAGTGTTCGACGGCAAGCCCCGCCGCATTTGCGATGGCGCGGATCGCGTCGGGCAGGCTCATGTCGTACAAGCTGAAGGAGACCGTCTCGCTGCTGTCCGTCGACACGAATACGTTGACTCGTTGCTCACGCGAAATCATGTCCATCACGTCGGCCAGGTCCGCGTCTTTCATCGTCATGCTCAGGCGATGCTCCGTCTCTTCGGCTGTGGCGCCGACGACGAAAAGGAGACTCGCGAACAGGCCGAGTGCGCTCATCAGCCACTGAAAGCTCGCACGTTTCGATCCAGGGAGACTCTGATTAATTCTCATCGCACACGTTGCGTTCTTTTGGCCTGTGGTGCGGCGCGTTCCGCCGCGCGTATGTCGATACTCGCAAGAAGCGCAACAAAGCCACAGGCCAAATGAACGCAACCCTAATCTTTTCAATACATTATCGTGGGACGAATGGTAGTCGGGCAAGCCTGCGTTGCTCGTCACTCGTGTACCTAGAGTACAGGTCGCTCCTCGCGCCTTACCTTGCCCGACTACCATTCGTCGTGTGCGACGCGAATTAATCAGGGCCTCCCTAGTCATCATTTTCACCGACTGCTTCCTGGTTCACGCGTGGCTTGACGTAAATGACGAACTGCCTTCCTTGCTGCTCGAATATTGCCCTGTCCTCGTATACGTACAAGAGCGTGTACCCCTGCACGTCGTCGCCGGGCCGGAGGATTTCTCCAGCCACATTTGCCAGCCTGTCGTTCGACGCCACCAGCGTCGCCCGCAGGTCCATCGCGCCGGGTAGGTCATCCTGCCGCTGGCTCGGCGAACGGGCATCGACTATCGCTATTGACGGCGGCCGCGAGAACGGGTTGTGCGAAATCGGCGGCGGCTCGGCGGCCGAGGCTACGACACTCAGGACGCTCGCAAGGCCCGTAAGGATTCCGCGCGTTAGCAATCCGACACTCATTCGACCGTCCTGTACGATGCGAGATTCAGGTTGGCATGCAGCTTCGGTTCGTTATCGATATCGTTGCTGCGGCGCAGGCTCAGCTCTTTTACGACGACGAATCCCAGGTCCCTGCGGGCCTCCCAAAGCCATCGATACAGGTCGCCGTATTGTCCGGCCAGCTCGACCCTGAAGAGCATTTCCTGGAAAACCTGTACTTGCTCGCCGGCGGAGGGCCGCACGCTGACGAGCTCAATGTCATTGTTCCACGACAATTTTTGCAGCTGACCTATGATGTAGGACTCCACCTGCCTTGCGGGCAAGTTCGCCATGTCGCCGTGCAGGCGATGCCCAAGCTCCTTGTTTCGAGCGTGTTGTTCGTCGAGGCGCCGGCCCAGTTCGGCGCCGTCCTGTGACGCCTCTTCGAGCACGGTTATCATGTTGCTCGCCGATTGCAGGGCCTTGACTTTAGGAAGGATCACGCTCCCGACAATCGCAGCCGTGATGACCGCGCCGAGGCCCAGCGCGATCAAACGCAGCTCCCGGAGGCTGAACTGCTGCAAGTATTTCTGCATCAGGAACTCTTGAGCGCGCTGTTGAGCACGACCGTCATCGCGAAATCCACGACCCGGCGGTTCGCGTAGCCCGTCTGCGATGTCTTCTGCACATTGACGTCCCTGATATCTGGCTCCTCGAAGAGTGCGCGCACGAATTTTGACAGGGACTGATGATTTCTGGCCTGGCCGTGTATCGTCATATGCGTCTGGACTTCCAGCCCCTGGTCGGCAAGCGCGTCACCGTCCTCCGATACGATGATGAAATAACCGGTTTCGATGCCGCGCGGTTCGCCGTTGACGACCACGCCGGCCCTGCGGAAGCTCCAGTCCAGAAACCACAGCTCGCCCACAACCAGAGTGCGATCGATGATGGCAAAAATGTCGTCTATCGCCGCTCCGGCGCGCAGGCCGTACAACAGCGACAACTGCCGTTCGTACTCGATTTGCTGATCGGTGAGCTGTTGAAGTTGGGCCTGTTGTTGTTGCGTGAGCGCATTTTCCGATTTCACCCGCAGCAGTTCGCCTTGCGCCTGCCCTTCCAGATAGTGAAGTCCGCCACCGATCAGTATCATCATTGCATTCAGTGCGACGAATCCGGTCGCATAACGGCGCAACATCGACTGCTGCCCGATCCAGATACGATAATCATGCGGAATCAGGTCGATGTCAGCCATGCGTTCGCATCCCGCGAAGGGCAAGACCGGTTGCGACAGCCAATTCCGGGGCCGGATCTTCCGTCGTCGATGCGTGATTCTCGTTTGTCTCGATAAACAAAGAGAGCGGATCGGGCATCTTGGTCACTTCGACACCCGTCATCGTGGCAAGCAGGCCGTCCGATCCGGGCCAGCGTGCGATGCTGCCCAGCAAATATACTTTGGTAACCGCACCTCCCCGGGTCTCCGCGGCCGCATAAAGGCACACACGTTTGATTTCATCGACCAGTCTCAAAAAGTGTGGCTTGAGAATCTCGGACATCGTATCGACGATTCCCGTTTCATCGACGGCCGCCGAGACCGGATCGGCATGGCCTCCTGCCCGCACACCCGTGCGGAGAACCAGGCTGCGAGCCATGTCCTCCGGCATATCGAGTGTCTCGGCCACCAACTGCACCAGGCCAGTTTCACCGAAGGCGAATTCCTGATCGAAAAGCAAGTCGGAGCCGGAAAGTAACGTCAGATAGCTTGCGCGCCGGCCCGAGTTGATGACCAGGACATTCTCCGCATTATTCTCGGAAGAGAATGCCGTAACGAGTCTGCTGATTGCGACCGGGCCAATTTCGAGCGCCTGTACGTCAAGGCGACACTTTCGTGCGAGCTCGAGTAAAGCCACTATCGGTTTGCGCTCGCTGACCGCCACCAGAGCAAGCCTTTCGTCATTCTTCGTACGGCTTTGCACAGGAAGGTAATCGAGGACGAAGTCGCTCAGGTCTCCATCGACCCGGTCTTTCATCACCTTGAGCACGGCGGCCGCTTCCTGGTCCTTGCCCGCTCCACACTTGTAATTGATCGACATGGTCCGGAACATATCGGACGGTACGGCGATGACGGCATCGCGACCCTGAAACCTGTCGGCATCGAGCGCACGTTTCATCAGGGCGCGAAACTGAAGTGGCTGGGTGAGGAAATCACGGCGCGTACCCTCGAATGCGAGGGACGCCCTCGCACGCAGGACCGGTGGCTTCCCTGTCGCAGCCTCGAGTTGAACGAGATGGATCGATTCGAGCGCAAAGTCGATACCGATAGGGCCTATTCGTGCACGCGCGACATTGCCGCGCAATCGCGCCGCCGTTTTCGCGAGCAGGCTCATAATTTCCAGGTGCCGGTACGCGCAAGGGCACTGGTCGCCGATAGCGCGGCTGGCTGGATCCCGGAACGATCGTGCTTGGCACGGTAGAGCGCACTGTCCGCCGTTTTGTACATGAACTCGAGATCTGCACGTTGACCCGGCTCCGAACTGACGATACCGGCGCTCAATGACACTGTGCGATCGCCCTGCAGGCATGCCGCCACCGAAGACTGCTGCAGATCCCCGATCGCGCGATCGACCAGCGCATCGAGGTCGCGTCCCCAGTAGATGATCAGGAACTCGTCGCCGCCAAGTCGTATCAGGCGTCCGTGTTCGCCGATGTGACGCATGAATATCTTGGCAACGCAGACGAGTATGTCGTCGCCAATCTGGTGGCCAAACGTGTCGTTGATGCCCTTGAAGTCGTCGATATCGAGCACGGCCAGATGCATGGTCACGCTCTGTTCGAGGCAACTGCGTGCCATTTGCGGGAATCGCTCCTGCAGGTATCGTCGATTCCATGCGCCGGTAAGGTGGTCCTGCATCGAGAGCAATTCCAGTTCGTCATGCGCTTTCTCGAGCGCGTAGCGAGCGCGAATATCCTGCTTACGGACAAAGGTATTCCGGCCTGTAACCACGATACCGATAACCGCAGCTCCGAGCACAAGCAGCTGCAATATCCAGATGGCCCCGGTATCGAAGCGGCCTGGCACGCTCACCAGGGACGAGGTCAGCAACAGGTAAGTCAATGCGATGACGATCGTCGCTTCGCGCAGCGCCCACGGGACAAGTGGAATCGCGACGAATAACATGACGATGGCCGCGATCATGCCGATGTTGAGATCGCCGGTCTGATGCGCGAGAAAGGTGATCGCAAGTGCGCCGATGACGAGAAACGTCATGCCGAGCACGTGCAGCGTGCGCACGTCTTTCACGAAGGCGGCGGATATCAGGATGTGCAGGGACAGGACACCGAATATGACGTTGGTTTTGATATAGGTCGCATCGAAGCCGCGCAAGAACAGGAGCGCGGCGACGCTGGCCTGCATCAAAAGCGCCAGGCCGGCCATGGTCTGCACGCCGTGCCGCGTATCCTTGCGAATCTGCGCCTCGGCGTATCCGGCCAGTCCCGGATTACGGAACGCCGTCGCCGACCAAACGTCTGCCAGGTAGGTGGTAATCGCCAATGCTATGTCTCGCCCGAGAATTACTTCGGCTATTCCCCTATTTAAGCGGCAGATCCGGCTAATTCTTTAATATTTCGGCCCTTTTTGTGAATTCAACCAGTCTCCAATTTCCGCCGAATATGCGGGCATTCCGCGATCGAGTACCAACACTGATAGTTGAGCGTCATATGAGGAATGCCCCTGTTTACGGCGTTACGCGCTTAAGGGGCCGGAGCAATAGCGATGGTAACGGCCCGGTACTCCTCTGAAGCCGTTAGCGAAAATGTCGATGTACCGCTATCGCCGGTGCTGTGCTGCAGAATGTATCCGGCGCCGCCAGAGGTGGTCCCGGTCCCTGAATCGCTTTTCCCCATCGTGATGGCGGAATGGCCGGCGAGGCCCGGAACATCTGCGGTAATATCGTCGTCGTCAAAGCCGCCGATACGTAAAATCAACGTATTCGCGATTGTTGTGAGAACGGCCGGGCTGACGGGGCTGCTGGACGCGCCGCCGGCGCTCTGAGAGCTGTGAATCGGTGCTGCGGGGTCGTGGCCGGTGAAGCGCATGATCCAACCGTACGCCTCCTCAACCTTAACCCAGCTGAAATCGTAGCTGCTGGGTTCCGAAGCTCCGGCGATTTTCCACAAGACATCCATTGTGACCTGCTTAGACTGAACACCGTGATCAATTAGCATCCAGCCACCAGGAGCAGACATCTCAGGTTTCTGTTCGCCGTCCGTAACGACCGCGGCAATGAGCAAATCGCCCGCGGCCGTACCACTAGGTTTGGTGATCGAAATCGCAGCTCCGTTGCTGGCAAGGCTTGCATCCCTGAACTCTTCGAAGACGACATCGGTGAGTCCGCCGCCACCGCCACCGCCACCATTGACATCAACGCGTACGTTATCAACGTAGATCTTGCGGGTGGCGCCCAGGTCAACCGGTACCAGTCGAATAACGCTGTCCGCCGCCGCGTACGCGGTGACGTCAGCACTCCAGTTCAGGTAGGTGGCTTCATCCCCTTCCGTATCAATGCGTCCCAGTTCGTTCCAGCTCGCACCGCCATTGTCGGAGATTTCGATACCGAGATAACGAGTCGTATCGAAGGGCCCGAATTGCAGGTAATCGAAGCTGAGAGTGGCGCTCGTGACACCATTTAAATCGACCTGTCGCGAGATCGATTCGCCGCTGTTTCCAGCCAGCTGCAGGCGATTGTCACCGTCGTTAACGAGCTGGATTTTGTTACCGCAGGAATCACCCCCATCGACATCTTCCTGCCAGGGGTAGGTTGCCCAATCAAGGCTGCCATCGCTGCCGATATAATCGATCGCCGGGTCGCAGGTCAGGCTGTTGAATTCGTCGAGGTAGTCGCCAGCCGCCGGCGTACCACCACCCGCGCCGGCAACCCACTCGATGGCGCGCTGCATGATCGTCCGGGCGTCCTCAGTAAAAAGAGTAACGTCGAAATCGAATGAGCCCCAGGGAAGCTTGACGCGGCGCGCCGGGGCCGGATTGCCGTCGTTCAGTTGTTCGCCACTTTCGAGATATGCGAGGCCCGGATCGGTGCCGTTCAGTTCGCCGAGCACATGCAGGTCAGGGGCCAGCGTACCTGTCAATACCCACATCGATTGCACCGCGGTGGAAAGTACGACATTGCCGGTCGCTAATGTCTCGGTGATGTAATGTGTGTTATCGGTGATGTTGATTGCGTCGGCATTGACGAATGGCCATATCGACCAACTTCCGAGGAGTAATGCTTTCCGAGCTTCCTCGGTGATAACGCCGGTTGTCAATCCATCGGCCTTGGTGTCGAGCTCACCCATCGGGCCGGCGCCCAGTTCCGGTATGTAGACCACATCGACAGCTGTTGCCGCCGTGTCGAATGCCGATTGGGTCTCGTTGGTCGCGATCAGCGTGACGCTGTGACCCCAGCCTTCCATCAGTGCTTTCTTGTCTGCCTGCTCAGGCGTCAGGTTGGCGGGATCCCCGACAACAAGCAGAATCTTTTTCCCGCCGCCACTGCCGCTGGTGCAGATCTTCCCGCACTCGCAGGCATAGATGATAGTGAGTTTGGGATGCAGCGTGGCGTCGCTGGCGTCGCTGCTGGAGAAAATGGCGTTGCTGCCGAAAGTCGCTGGCACGATTGCAATGCCCAGGTTTGGACTTTGCTTTGAGACCCATTCCTGCACCAACGCCGCAAGCTCCCATCGCTGCGGGCCAACCCCGGCCGAAAAATTGATAGTCGCAACCGGTTCCGGGTCATAGTCGCCGCCGGCCGTGGTCCAGGCGATACCAACGTCGCGTTCGGTCCAGTTAGGGGACCCGTTGCCCCCCGTCAGAACCCCTTCCACCCAGGGGCTCGTGACCCGATGGATCGCAAAATCGCCACCGACAGAGCCGGTAGGTGACCATTGGTTGAGCTCGAGAGTCGCGTTGATAATTGTGGCAGTCGCCGGAATCAAGCTTACGTCGAATTCGAGTAATGCGTTGGACCAGTCGCCCACGATGCGGTCTTCAACCTGCAGGTCGCTTGACGCACCGTAGTTCCAGGACGATTTCCACTCGTAAACATGGGTGTCTTTTCCGCTGGCGGCGCCCGGTTGCAACTTCAATATGACGGCCGATGCATAGGTTCGCACGTTCGTTCGAGTGAGCGTGCGGCTGGTTCCATTTGCCAGACTGCCTGTCGCCGTTAGTGACACGGGCGATCCACTGGCCGGCGTGATGGCTGCTGTGTAGCTGTGCGCGCCGAAAGGCGCTGCTGGTACGCCTTTATAATCCGCACACGAGGTATTCTGTGCCAGCTGCCATTTGGCGTGCGCGAGGCCCGCCTCTGCGACGTAGCGCAGACGATCTCTCTGCACCTCGCCGGTCGTCATGTTCACCTGGCTCGCGCCCTGAGTGCCGAGTGCAAATGCGATTGCGGCGACCAGCGTTATCGCCACGACGACGGCCAGCAGAACAAATCCGCGCTCCTTATTCGGGACTGTCCCGTGGCCGGGGCCCGTCCTCATTTTCGGGACTCACGCGTTTCGTTCATTGGCCGCCACCAATCCGGACGCGAGTGTTGAGGCTGATTGGGTCTATGCCCGAGTAAGTAAGTTCCAGCGTGATATCCACGAGTACGGCACGTCTGCCGGCATCGGGGATGCGTTCGATCCGGAAGCGGGAGACGTTGTCAGCAATGGGCGATTCGATGAAGTCCGTACCATCAATCGCGTCAAGTTCAGGGCGCCGCTCGATAAGTGTCGTCCCGCTCAGGAAGAATACGACGGCGTCGTAATTATCTTCATTCGTGGTGCCATCTTCGTCATCGTCATGAAAATTCCCCTCATCCACAGAACCGTCGCCATCGTCATCGACGCCGGCTATTCCTGATTTCGAGTCCCGGTTCATGTCTTTCTTGATGTCCTCGTCGATCGAGCCGTCAGCATCATTATCGATGCCGTCTATCCAATCGTCGGCGACGACGCCATCCTCGTCGTTATCGGTTTCCGGGGACAGTTTGGGTCCTTCATCTACCTCGCCATCGCCATCGTCGTCGATGCCCAATATTCCGGGGGCCGCATCGTTGTTGTTGTCATCGCTCAGATCTTCGTCGACGCGACCGTCCTTGTCGTTATCGGCGTCCGCAAAACCGTCCCTGTCGATGTCGAGGCGCGGATCGAGCGTGACGGCAAGTACCGCGGTCGCGCTCGTGCTGCTGCCCTCGGGAGACGACGGAGGCACGGTTTGCTCGCGCAGATTCTCGCGCCAGTTGGTCTTCGGGTTGTCGGCCAGCGGCAGCAGCAGGCGCCTGGTTCCGGTCACGGCGGCGACCATGCGCTGCATGGCAAAACGCGCACTGCCGATCGCGTCGTTGCGAGCACGGGTATCGTCCCTGATGTTGGCCACGTTGCTGACGACGCCAGTCATCGCCGTAAGCAGCAAAGCGGCGATGGCCAGCGACATCAACAATTCAATGAGCGTGAATGCCCGCTGGATGTCGGCTGTCATGCGCACGATGAAAACTCAGGGACTGGTAAGACTCTCGAGTGACGTGACCGAACCCTCGACTGCGACGCGGACCCAGAGAAGCCCGCTGTACGCCGTATAAGGATTGCTGTCGCCATCGAGATCCGGGTCGAGAACGGTAAACATGTCGTTGTCGCCGTCTGCGTTGTTTGCATCGTAGAGTCCGAGAAAAACGAGACGCCGGCCCGGCGTACCCGGTGCATCCGAGTAACTGCCAGGCGTTTTCGGATTTCCGGCGGTGGCGGCGGCGGCCGTGAGCGCGGAATAAGGCTCTGCGAGCACTTCCTCCATCCGGGCCAGCACCGCGTAATGTTCGTTCGACGAAGACTCGAAAATCCTCGCACCCAGCATGCCGGTCTGCAGCGCGTCCATCGCCGGCACCAGTGCGATTGCAATGAGCGCGGCTGCGACCATCACCTCGATGTAGGTCAATCCGGTCTGCAGCCAGGCGTGTGATCGAATGCTCACTCTATGGTCACCCGACCCGTCACCGGGGAGACACGTACGTAACGCATTTGATCCTCGTAATTCAATTCGACGGATCCGTCGATGAGCAGGTAGGCAGCAGGACCGGAGCTCATAATCCAGACGGGCGTGCCGCTGGCATCGAATATCAGGCTCCGGCGCCGACCCACGACCTCGTACTCGAAAATGTCACTGGAATTGTCAATCGTGACGCCAGCCGTGGCCGCGCCCGTATTCACGTTGAAGTCGTACGGCTGTTTGCTGACCGGGTGCATCAGCGTATCGAGTGCACTGATGGGTGTCGTGGTCAGGTCGTATTTCCTGACCGTCACTTTCTGCGTGACGTGGCTGATTGTGAGCCCGTGCCCTGTGCCGGTTCGCAGCGCCTCGCTCCTGGCGAATCTCAGGGCAGCGGCAACTTCGGTAGCTGCTCGCTCTAGCTTCACTTGGTCATCGGCGGAAATACCCGGAGTCGCGACGGCCGCGATGAGCGCGAGCATTGCGACAACGAGCAGCAGCTCGACCAGGCTATAGCCGCACTCTTTCCGCGTCCTCATCGCTCCGCCTCAACGAAAACGGGGACATCCTGCATTTAGCGTATACCCACGCCAAATACGGGACGTCCCCATTCCGGTGCCGGGTTCGGTGTTACTCGTCGCCGATGAACTCGCCCGTGACGGAGTCGAATCGCCAACCGCCCGTGCCGGAACTCGCGAGCCCGAGAATGCCCGTGTTGACGACCGTCACAGCATTGGTCGTGCCGAGCGGATTGGTCGGCAGATCGTCCTTGAGATACGGACCGTATTTGAATTCCGCATCGGTACCCGTGCAGGCTTTTCCCGCAGCATTCGTGTAGTTCTTCAGCTGAGCGATAAATGCCGCGTCACCCACCGCACCCGTGACGGCGGTGGAGCCGGCCGGACAGGTTCCTCCCGAGGACGACACGGCGCCCGGATACGCGGTATGTTGCTGTCGATAGAGATCGATCGCCGCCCGGATATTCGCAATGTTCGAATCGTAGGCCGATTGCGTCGCATCGTCGGTCGCCGCCGTGAACTGCGGCACGATTATGGCGGCAAGGATCGCCAGAATAATTACGACAATCAGAAGCTCGACCAGCGTAAAGCCCCGCTGGGGGTGTTTTTTTTCCAGCGAATTCATGAACTTGCCTCCTTCCAAAGAATATTCCGTTCGCTACCTGACTTGTATCGGCGCCGACTCGAAATGCTTTAGCCGAAGACGGACTTTTCGATGCATCCCGACCCGCAATCCGATATCAGGAGACCGCCCGCGACAACTTGAAAATGGGCAGGATCAGCGACGCAACCAGAACGCCGACAACGACGCCCATGACCAGCAGCATCATCGGCTCCGCCAGCTTCGACAGCGTTTCCAGCTTCTTCTTCAGCTGTGCCTCGTAGTACTCCGAAATCCGCCCCATGACCTTGCCGAGGTTGCCGGTCTGTTCCCCGGTCGCGATCATGTGCTTCGCGAGATCGGGAACGAATGCCGACTCGGCAAATCCCACCGCAACGCCGGCACCTGCCTGCACCTTGCCTTCCACGTCGCTTATCAATTGGCGAAAAAGAGAATTCTGCACGACGTCCCGGCAGGCCTCGAGGCTTTCCATGACCGAGACCTTGTTTACGAGCGACAGGCTCAGCACCTGCAACGACTGCACCAGGTAGATCTGCCGGAAGACGTCCCTCAGACCCGGAACATGCAGTTTGAGGTAGTCGACCCGTGTTCGTCCGGATTCGCCTCCAAGCCAGCGCCGCAGAGCCACGGCAAGCACGGCAAGGCCGCCGATGAAGACATACCAGTACTGCCTTAACGCATCGCTTGCTGCCATGAGCGCTTTCGTCGTAACGGGTAATTGGTCGTATATCGACGCGAACATCGAACCGAACTTGGGAAACACGACAACGAGCACGAATACGACGACCGCAATCGAGAACGCGATCAGGAATAACGGGTAGGTCGCCGCCGATACCAGCGTGTCGCGCAACTGTTCGCGCTTTTTGTCCATATCCAGCAATTGCTGCAGCACCTGGTGCATGAACCCGCCGCCCTCACTCGCGGCAATCAGATTGACGTACGTCGTCGAGAACACCTCGTCATGCTGCGCAAGCGCATGCGCGAAGGAACGGCCTTCGCTCACGTCCTGAGCAATCCGCGCAACGATCGACTGCATTTGGGGATTCTCTGTCTGCTTTACGATGGTAATGAGCGCGCCATGCAGGCTCTCGCCTGTTTCAAT
>JBFISV010000012.1:0-20736 GCA_041608415.1 Woeseiaceae bacterium | reverse complement strand
TCCGCGAATTCATCAACGGGCCGCGCATGGAGATCCTGCTCGAGCGGCAGACCGACTATATGTTCCCGACCCGGCGCGGCGACCGGATGACGCGCCAGGCGTTTTGGCACATCATCAAGCGCTACGCCGAGAAGGCGGGCATAAAAAAGAAGATGTCACCTCACAGCCTGCGGCACGCATTTGCCACCCATCTGCTCAATCACGGCGCCGACCTGCGCGTCGTGCAGCTGCTGCTCGGGCACAGCGACCTGTCAACGACGCAGATCTACACCCACGTGGCCCGCGAGCGCCTCAAGGACCTGCACGGCGAGCACCACCCCCGCGGCTGACCGCGGCCGCCGCGGCCGGAACAAATGCCTCGCAGGCAGGGTCATAGCCGGTGTGCCTTTGCTATACTCCGCGACCCACATGCCCCGAGGAACCCCGGTAATGAACCCCACCTTATGTAAAACGCTGCCGACGGCGGCGCTTGCCGCTGCCGGCCTTCTCTGGGGTTCGCTCTCCTTCGCGGCTGACTCGGACGACAATCTCGGCAAGGTGCGGGCGCGTGTCTCCTCGATGTTCGACGCCATCGACCCGGAGCACGTGAATACCGGCCCGATCGACGGCTGGTACAAGATTCAGCGGGGCTCGATTATCGCCTACGTTTCCGCGGACGGCCGCTATTTGCTGCAAGGGGATCTCATCGACCTCGACACGGGAGTCAACCTGACCGACTTGAGCCGTAACGAAGCGCGCCGCGAGCTGATGGCGACGCTCGACGACGACGACCTCATCCGCTTCACGCCTGCCGACGTCAAATACCGCGTCAACGTATTCACCGATGTGGGCTGCACCTACTGCCGTCGCCTGCACCAGCAGATCGACGACTATCTCGCGCAGGGGATCGAAGTTCGCTACCTCCTGTACCCGCGCAACGGCCGCTCGTCCAAGGAATGGAAAACCTCCGAACAGGTCTCGTGCTCGGCCGATCGTAACGGCGCCCTGACCGCCGCGAAGCTCGATCGTAAATTCCAGACGTCGGAATGCGAGTCCTCGATGGTTGCCGATCATTATGCCCTCGGGCAACAGATCGGGCTGTCCGGAACGCCGGCCATCGTGCTCGAGGACGGCACCCTTATCGCCGGCTATCTGCCCGCGGCCGCGCTCGGCGCACGACTCGAGCAGAACCAGGCGCAGGCCGCCGCGCGGCGCTAGCGCAACGCGCGCTCGAATTCTTCAGGATTTGCTCGTCGCATAGCCGCCCGGACTCCTAGAGCCTGGCGCGGCGCAGCTCGTGGACGTGCACGCCATTGTTATCGCCACGGTCCTCGAAATATTTCTCGAGCGCGTAGCGGCCGCTTCGAAACGCGAGATCGTCCCACGGGATCTCGTCTTCGGAGAATAGCCGTGCTTCGAGGCTCTCCGCGCCGACGCCATAGTCGCCTTTGACCCTGCCCGTGAAAAACAGGTGCACCTGCCCCGCGTCGATGACGTCGACCGACGCGAACAGGTGCCCGATCTCGATATCCGCGCGAGCCTCCTCGAGCGTTTCGCGCGCCGCGCCCTGCGCGAGTGACTCTCCCAGTTCCATGAAGCCGGCCGGCACCGTCCAATAGCCGTAGCGCGGTTCGATCGCCCGCTTGCAGAGCAGCACCCTGCCGTCCTTTTCGGCCACGCAGCCCACGACGACGAGTGGATTTTGATAATGCACGGTTTCGCAGCGCACACAGATCCAGCGTTCGCGATTGTCGTCGCCCGGAATGCGTCTCTCGACGTCGGCACCGCAGCGCGGGCAAAAATTCATCGGTGGCAACATAGTTTCGTCTGGGTGTGTTGGTACCGGGAGGGGGACTTGAACCCCCATGGTGTCACCACCGGTGGATTTTGAGTCCACTGCGTCTACCAATTCCGCCATCCCGGCAACGCTCGATCCCGGGTCTGAGATTCAGGCCCCGCGAATGCGGCGCACAGTATATGCGCGGCGGTGCTCTGCCGCCATAGGCCGCAGCACCGGCTCTCGAGGTTTTGCGACCCTTTTTCCGCCGCGGGCATCTAAGATCCGAGACATGAGCAAGTTTGCGGATATCCGGATCGACGCGGCGATCCTGCGTCGGGCACAGCAGGGCGACAAGCGGGCGCACGAAATCATCTACCGCGCGTTCGCGACCCCGGTATTTTCGCTGTGTCTCCGATTCACGCGGGTTCCCGCGCACGCGGAAGACCTGCTGCAGGAGACGTTCATCGAGGTCATGCGCTCTATCGGCAAATTTCGCGGCGACGCCGCGCTGGGCAGCTGGATACGGCGCATCGCGGTGAGCAAGGCGCTGATGTTCCTGCGTTCGGCATGGTCGAAGCGCAGTCAGTCGCTGGCAGACGACTGGCATGAGCATACGCCCGGGGACAATGCGAGCCACGGCGTCTCGAGACATCCCGACGATGCACTCGACCTCGATGCCGCGCTTGCCCGCCTGCCGTCGGTTTCGCGGGCCGTGGTCTGGCTGCACGACGTCGAGGGCTTTACGCACAAGGAGATCGCCGCGCTCATGGGCAAGACCGAAAGTTTTTCCAAATCGCAGCTGTCGCGCGCGTACCAGCGCCTCAAGCCGATGCTCGAGGAGCCCGATGGTCCGATCGCCGGGCGCGGTGCGGCAGCGAGGAGTTTTTGACGTGACCCGTGACACAAAGGACGACGACATGATCTACGGCCTGACGGTCGAGGAGCGCGGCCGGCTCAAACGCGGTCTCGGCGAACTCGAGGGCACGATGCCGCCGCGCGCCGTGTGGAACAGAATTTGCGAGCAGGCCGAAGCCGAAGGATTGATCCGCACGCCGCATGACGGACGGCGTCGAACGTGGTTCGGCATCACGGGCCTCGCGGCCGCGCTGCTGCTGGCTGCCATTGTCGTTCCGGGTCTCAGGGATGCGACGCAGCAGCCGTACCCGGTCGTGCCGGATAACGCCGAGCCGTCGAACAGCGTGCCGCTGACGGCGCTCGAAGCGCTCATGGTCGAATCCCGGCAGCTCGAGAACGACCTGCGATCGCTGCCCGGCGAGCCGCGCGTCATCCGCGCGGGCACCCAGGCCACGATTCTCGAGATCGAAGATCGCATTGCGGCGATCGATTACCAGCTCAACGAAGCCGAGCCCGGACTGGCACCGGACGAGGAAGAAATATTCTGGCGCGAACGCGTCAGGCTGATGAACTCGCTGTTGCGTCTGCGCGAGGCGCAGGCGCAGCGGACAGCGTATTGAATTTTCGGGAGATGCGAATCATGACACGCAGATTTTATACTCTGACACTCGCCGCGGCGCTGCTGCTTGCGGGGCCGGCGTTCGCGCAATCCGAGGCGCCGCAAAGCGACGCCGAGTTCGCCGAGCGCATGCGCGAAGCGGAAGAGCGGCTTGCCGAAGCGGCGCGCCGAGTCGCCGAACTGAGCTCCGAGCGCCTCGAATCGATGGGCGACATCAAACGCTATGCATTCGAATTCTCGTCTAAACCGCGTCTCGGCGTCACGATCGAGTCGCGCATGGACGATTCACCGGTCGAGGGTGTCCGCGTCATTGGCGTTACGCCCGGCAGCGCCGCGGCCGACGCGGGACTGCGCGCCGGCGACGTCATCACCGCGGTCAACGGCGAGTCGATGAGCGCGGCGTCGTCCACGGACGCCAATCGCCTGTTGCTGGATTTCATGCGCGGCGTCGAGGAAGGCGATCGGCTCGAGGTCGAGTACCTGCGCGACGGCAAAGTCGGCAAGGTCGAGGTCGAACCGCGCATCGTCGAACACAATCCGTTTGCATGGCTGCCGGGCGGTTCCGCGCGAGGCGTCGAAATGGAATCCGGGATCGGCGCGCCGCCCGGACTCGTCGAGAAGTTTCGCTACGCCTTCGGTGGCTGGCATGCTACCTGGAGCGACATGGAACTCGTTTCGCTGTCGAAAGACCTCGGCCGGTATTTCGGCACGGATGCGGGCCTGCTCGTCATCAGCGCCCCGAAGTCGGGGAAGCTCAGGGACGGCGACGTCATCCGGAGTATCGACGGCCGCGAACCCACTTCGGTCAGTCACTGCATGAGAATCCTCGGCTCCTACCAGCCCGGCGAGAAACTCGAGCTGGCCATCATGCGTGACAAGAAGCCGCAGACGATCGAAATCGAGGTGCCCGACGATCGCTCGAGCCGCCTGCGGCCCGGGACGTCGTCGCCGCTGTCGCAGGCCGGGCCGGCCGGCAACGGCTGACCGGCGGGGCCGCGCAGCCGCAGGCGGTCGCAACAATGGCGCGTTGGCCGGACAGCGCTTTGTTACCATGCGCGCCCATGCATCTCGCCGAATTCGACTACGACCTGCCGGAAGGCCTCATTGCCCGGCATCCCGCGACCGAGCGTCGCGGCAGTCGCCTGCTCGACGTCGGCGACGAGCTTGTGGACCGCCGCTTTGCGGACCTGCCCGCGATGCTGCGCCCGGGCGACCTGCTCGTCTTCAACGACACCCGGGTGATTCGCGCGCGCCTCGCTGCGAGGAAGGCGACGGGCGGCCGCGCCGAGATCCTCGTCGAGCGCATCGAGGGGCCTCGCGCGGCGCTCGCGCAGTTGCGCGCCAGCAAGTCGCCGCCGACGGGTTCGCGCCTGTTGCTCGGCGATGGCGTCGAGGCGCGCGTGGACGGCCGCGAGGGAGATTTTTATCGGCTCACGTTCAGCACCGAGGTCGGCGAGTTGCTCGAGACGCGCGGCGAGGTGCCGCTGCCGCCGTACCTCGCACGCGGCGCCGAACGCGCCGACCGCGAGCGCTACCAAACGGTCTATGCAAAAAATCCGGGCGCCGTGGCGGCGCCGACCGCGGGCCTGCATTTCGACCAGCCGATGCTCGATGAAACCGCGGCGGCGGGGGTGGGGCATGCGTTTGTCACGCTGCATGTCGGCGCGGGCACGTTTCAGCCGTTGCGCAACGAGCACGTGGAGAGCAACCGCCTGCACCGCGAACGCGTGCGGGTCGACGCACGCTGCTGCGAACGGGTGCGGGCGGCTCGCGCAAACGGCGGTCGCGTGATCGCGGTCGGCACGACGGCGGTGCGGTCGCTCGAATGCGCGGCGGCGGGCGGGCAAATCGAACCGTATGACGGCGAGACCGATCTTTTCATTACGCCCGGGTACCGGTTTCGCTGCGTCGACGCGCTGATTACCAACTTTCACCTGCCGCGATCGTCGCTGCTGATGCTCGTCGCCGCGTTCGCGGGCAGAGATCGCATTCTTGCGGCCTACCGCCATGCCGTTCGGCGCGAGTATCGATTTTTCAGCTACGGTGACTGCATGTTCGTCTCTCCGGCCGCGGCACGATGAAATTTTCACTGTCGCACAAGCTCGGGCGCGCCCGCTCCGGGGTACTTGCGTTCCGGCGTGGCACGGTGCAAACGCCGGCGTTCATGCCGGTCGGGACCTACGGGACGGTCAAGAGCGTCACTCCCGAAGAGCTTGCGAGCGACGGCGCCGAGATCATCCTCGCGAATACCTTCCACCTCATGCTGCGGCCCGGCGCCGAGATCGTGCGCAAGCATGGCGGGCTGCACGAATTCATGAACTGGCCGGGCCCCATTCTCACCGACTCGGGCGGGTTCCAGGTTTTCTCGCTTGCGAAGCTCCGCACGCTGACGGAAGAGGGCGTGCGCTTTCAATCGCCCGTCAACGGTGACACCGTGTTCATGACCCCCGAGACGTCGATGCAGGTGCAGCATGAGCTCAACGCCGACGTCACGATGATTTTCGACGAGTGCACGTCCTACCCGGTGAGCGAATCCGAGGCGGCGAGCTCGATGCGCCTGTCGCTGCGCTGGGCCGCGCGCTCGCGGCGCCGATTCGACGAACTAAAAAACGACGAGCCGGATCGCGGCGAGGCGCTGTTTGGCATCGTTCAGGGCGGAACCTACGACGGCCTGCGGGAAGAATCGCTTGCCGGGCTCACGGACATCGGTTTCGACGGCTATGCAATCGGCGGCCTAGCGGTCGGGGAATCGGAGCAGGAACGGCAGGCGGTTCTCGACGGCCTCGTGGCGTGCATGCCGGCGGATGCGCCGCGCTACCTGATGGGCGTGGGCCTGCCCGTCGACATCGCCGAGGCCGTCGCGCACGGCGTGGACATGTTCGATTGCGTCATTCCGACGCGCCATGCCCGCAACGGCCAGCTGTTCACCTCGCATGGCACGGTCAAATTTCGCCACGCGCGATATGCGGACGAGACCGCGCCGCCCGATCGCGACTGCGCCTGCTATACGTGCAGGCACTACAGCCTTGCCTATCTGCGGCATCTCGAGAAATGCGGCGAGATACTCGGTCCGCGTCTCGCGACTATCCATAATATTCATTATTATCAGAAACTTATGCGCGATTTACGCACGGCCATCGCGTCCGGCGACTTGCCGCGGCTCGTCGCCGATCTGCGCGTCGCCTACGCCGCCCGGGAATAGCCGCATGATCGCCATTGCCGCCCCCAAACACGGACACCTGTGCCATAATACCGCGCTCGTTTTCGGGGCTGCCTTCTGCGTCGCCCCGCAAAGCCCCAATCAAGAAGCAACGAAGCCCCGGAAAATCTGATGGATTTTTTCATTTCGAACGCACACGCACAGGCAGCGCCGCAGGCCGACCCGTTAGGCTTCCTGTTGCCGATGGTGATCATTTTCGGTGCGTTCTATTTTCTGCTGATTCGCCCGCAGCAAAAAAAAGCGAAAGCGCATGCCGCCCTGGTTGCCGCCCTGAAGGTCGGCGACGAGGTGATGACGGCGGGCGGTGTACTCGGGCGCGTGACCAACGTCTCCGAGCATTACGCGGCGGTCGAGATTGCCGAAAACACGGTTATCAAGATTCAGAAATCGAGCATTTCGCAGGTCGTGCCCAAGGGCACGTTCGATGCCGCCTGATCCCAGCCGCCGGCTGTAGACGATGAACAAGTATCCGGCCTGGCTCAATGCACTCGTCGTCGTGATTCTGATGACCGGCGTGCTGTTCGCGCTGCCGAACATCTACGGTAGCGCGCCGGCGGTGCAGCTCGCGCTCGCGGATGGCGACGAGATTGCGGCCGCGCGCATCGACGAATTCGTCCGCGTGGTCGAAAATGCGGGCGTCACGCCGCAGGCGGCCTATCTCAAAGACGGCCGTGCCGTCATTCGATTCGCGAACGGCAACGACCAGCTCAAGGCCAGCGAGCGGCTGCGCGACACCTACCGCCGCGAACTCGCTGTCGCCACCACGCTTGCACCGCGGCTGCCGGACTGGCTGCGCAACCTGGGGCTGAACCCGATGAGCCTCGGCCTCGATCTCAGGGGCGGCGTTTACGTGTTGCTCGAGGTCGATATGGACACGGCCGTCAACAAGCGCCTCGAACTGTACGAGGAGGATTTCACGGACCGGCTGCGCGAACGGCGCATTCGTCACCGCGTGGACCTCGCGGACCGTATCGTGACCGTGCGAGTGAGCAACGCCGAGGATCTGGAAACGGTCCGCACCATCATTCGCGAGGCGGATTCGGACGTGATCATCAGCGACGGCGCCGACGGGCGCTCCCTCAGAGTTCGCATGACGGAGCAACAGATCCGCGCGCGCCAGGACCTCGCGATCGAGCAGAACATCACGACGCTCAGGAATCGCGTCAACGAACTCGGCGTTGCGGAGCCGATCGTGCAGCGCCAGGGCGTCGACCGGATCGTGGTGCAGCTGCCCGGCGTGCAGGATCCCACCGAACTGGACAAGATCCTGACCGCGACGGCCACGCTCGAGTTCCGGCTCGTCGACACGACCGGCAGCGAGCCGGGCTCGAGGCGCTATCCGGGCCGCGGCGACGAGCCCGCGGTCGTGCTCAAACGTCGCGTCATCGCATCGGGCGACCAGATCATCGACGCGGAATCGGGCTTTTCGGAGGGGCAACCCGCGGTGTTCATCAAACTCGACGCCGCGGGCGGCGAGAGCATGCTCGAAACGACGCAGAACAACCTGCAAAAGCCCATGTCGACGGTGTTCATCGAGACCAGCCGCGAAACGCAGATGCGCAACGGCGAGCCCGTCGTGCGCACGATCAAGACCGAGGAGGTCATCAATACCGCGACCATACGCGGCGTCTTCAAGAACAATTTCCAGATTACGGGTCTGACCCCGGGAGAAGCCCGCGACCTTGCACTGCTCCTGCGCGCAGGCGCACTGGCAGCGCCCGTGTACAAAATCGACGAACGCACGATCGGGCCCAGCCTCGGCCAGGACAATATCGAGCGCGGCTTCAAGGCGATCTCGATCGGCTTCCTCGCCGTAATCGTCTTCATGGCGATCTATTACCGATGGTTCGGCATGATCGCAAACGTCGCCCTGTTCTCGAACCTGGTTTTCATCGTCGCGCTGTTGTCGATGCTGCAGGCGTCCCTGACGCTGCCCGGCATCGCCGGCATCGTTCTGACCGTCGGCATGGCCGTTGACGCCAATGTGCTGATTTTCGAGCGCATACGCGAGGAGATCGCCGCGGGCACGTCGCCGCAGGCGGCCATCGACTCCGGCTACGAAAAAGCGCTGTCATCGATCGCCGATGCCAATATAACGACACTGATTGCGGCGGTCGTCCTGTTCGCTTTCGGCACGGGCCCGATCAAGGGTTTCGCGATCACGCTGTCGCTCGGCATCATCACGTCGATGTTCACGGCCATCGTCGGCACGCGCTCGATCGTCAACTTCGTGTTCGGCGGCCGCCGCATACAGTCGATCCCGGTTTGATGCCGATGCGCCTGATCAAGGAAAAGACGACGATCGATTTTCTCGGCCCCACGCGGCGGAAAATCGCGCTGACGTTTTCGCTCGTGTTCGTCATCATGTCGATCGTGTCGCTTTCGACCAGGGGCCTCGAATTCGGCATCGACTTCACGGGCGGCGTGCTGCTGGAGGTCGGTTACGCGGAGGCCGCCGACCTCGAATCGATACGCGAAAAACTCGAAAACGCGGGCTTCGACGACGCGCTCGTACAGCGCTTCGGCTCGGACACCGACGTACTGGTGCGGCTGCCGCCGCAGGGCGACGCGGAGGCGGCGCAGATCCGCAGCGAGCTGCAGTCGATACTCGGGATCGGCGGTGAAGCGGCGGACCTGCGGCGCGTCGAATTCGTCAGCCCCCAGGTCGGCGAGGAACTGACCGAGCAGGGCGGGCTCGCAATGATCTTCGCGTTGCTCATGATTTTTGCCTACGTCATGTTCCGCTTCCAGTGGAAGTTCGCGATCGGCGCCGTCGCGGCGCTCGTGCATGACGTCATCGTTACGGTCGGTTTCTTCTCGCTGTTTTCCTTACCGTTCGACCTGACGGTCGTCGCTGCGGTGCTTGCCGTTATCGGTTACTCGTTGAACGACACCGTCGTTGCCTTCGACCGGATACGCGAGAATTTTTTCAAGCTGCGCGGCGCCTCGGCCGAGGAATCGATGAACACGTCAATCAACGAGATGCTCGCCCGTACCCTCATTACCGGCATCACGACGCTGATCGTTCTGTTCGCGTTGCTGATCCTCGGCGGCGAGTCGATCGCGCCGTTCTCCATCGCGCTCATCGTCGGCATCGTCATAGGAACGTATTCGTCGATCTATACCGCGAGTGCGACCGCACTGCTGCTCGACGTGAATCCGCAGGACCTGCTGGAACCCGTCAAAGACCCGAGCCTCGTCGACGATCTGCCCTAGGCGCATCTCGGTAGAACTGTTGGGACTGCTTATTTTTTTATCATGAATTGCGACGCTTCCTGTTGCTTCGCTCAAAAGCTCCGCAACGGCAGTCGCGGCCGTTCGAGCAGCGGAAAGCGAATTTGCGATACCGATCCACATTACGCCTGCAAGATGGCGTGGTTGCCCGCCCGATCATGGTAAAAACCCGATCGACATTGCTGCGATCCACAACCCTCATGTTTCTCGCCCTCGCAATTACGGCGGTTACGGCGACAGCCTGTGGAGCAAATGAGACCCCCCACGGCAGGGGGGGCGCCGTTACGGTAAACGGTCCGCGACTGACGTCCTCAACCATCGTGCCGGGCGTCGTCGTCGAACCCGGTCGCGGCATCGTCTATGTCATGCGCCCCGGTGGAGGTATCGAGGCCCTGGACGTCGGCGACGGCCGGCTCCAGTGGGCATCGAGCCGCGCCGACCAGCCGCTATTCGTCTCGGGAAATGCGTTGTTCGCCATGATCGAGACGGCCGCGGGCGCTCTGGCGGCGGCGAAGCTCGATCCGGCGAATGGTTTGCCGCCGGCGAAGGCGGGCGAGCCCCTCGTACTGCCGTTGCCCGCAGGTGTCACGGCCGGCATCGACCGGTCTCTCGAACACGACTTCACGCTTGCGGTCGGCACGGTGGCCGACGAGATCCATCTGACCTGGGAATTCCGTGTGCGCACGGTAACCGGCTTCGCGTCGCCCGACGCCAGCTCGTCAGAGCGGCGCGAGACCGGCGTGTTTCGTTTTCTCGGCGACTCCTTCGAGGCGATATCGCCGGAATCGATGATAGCCCTGGCGGAAACATGGCCAGCCGAGGTCGAGGCGCTGTCCGAGGCAATCCGAAAGCAGCCGCTGCGAGCCGGCAACGTGATTGCAATTGCGGAACAACGCTATGGCCCGGATCAACTCGTGCTGCGCCGCTGGCGCGCAGGCGACGGCGAGCCGCTCGAGGAGCAGCTGCTGTACGTCGGTCGCGCGCTGGCTGTCCTCGGATCCTGCGACGAACGCCATGTCGTCGTCGCGATTGCGAACCCGGAAGGCGCAGCGGCACGGCCGTACGTCTTGCGCTACGTCGAGATCGCGAGCGCCGCGCTGCTCGCGGAACTCCCCTCGTCTCGATCCGCGGGTCCCTTTTGCATTGCCGGCACGCGCCTGCTGCGGCTTTCGCAGCCAGAGCGGCGGCGAGTAGACGGCACCATGGTGGCGACACCTCTCGAGATCGCGGCATTCGATCTCGGTTCCGGCGAGCTGGCCTGGCGCCGTCCCGTCCGGGATACCGCGTTTCGCGGCGCGCCGCCGCCCCGGAATTGAGTGCGGCCGCGCACAAGAATTCAGCATCGGCTTTACATAACATTTCGCGCGTCGGTTCGACGGCTCGCAGCGTGGTGACCGGTCCGTTACACTGAAGTCGAGCGGCCCGGCGAAGAGGCCACGTAGGGGAAAAACAATGCGCATCGCGAGAATGCACCTCTCACGGTCCATGGCGATCCTTTCGAGCCTCATGCTGGCCCTGGCGGCTCCCGGTACCGCGGCAGCCGAGCAAGTTCTGCCGCAGGCCGCGCCGGACGACGCGCCCGGCGAAGCAGTCGCATCGCCGCGGCCGAATCCCGCCAAGGCCAGGCCTCCCGCGTCAGCGGCCGGGGCGTTTTCGCCGGCGCTGACGCCACCGAATATCGGTGGCGGAACCTGGCTCGCGGAAGGACCGGGGCCGGCTATATTCGGGCAGGTCGAGGCGATCGTCCCGGGCCCCGACGAGGTGGTCGGCGCGGTGCACACCGTCGCCGCCCACCCCACCGACGTGGACATCCTGTTCGCCGGTGGCGCCAACGGTGGTATCTGGAAAACGACCGACGCTATCAGCACAAGCCCGTTCTGGACGCCGCTGACCGACGCTGAGACCTCGCTCTCGATCGGCGCGCTCGAATTCGACCCGACCGACGGCATGAACGACACGCTGGTCGCTGGGATCGGCCGTTACAGCTCGTTCGGCTCGTCAGGGGGAACGAGGACTGGACTGCTGCGGACGACCGACGCTGGTGCGACCTGGACTGCGATCGACGGAACGGGCGCCATCGCCGGCTCGAATATCTCGGGCGTGGCGCCTCGCGGAGCCACAATCGTCGCGACTGCCAATACAGCCGATCTCGTGGGCGGATTCCTGCTCTGCTCCGACGTCGGCATCTTTCGCAGCACCGACACCGGTGCGAGCTTCCCCCAGGTGGTTGCGCCTTCCGGCCCGGTGGGCGTCGCATTCGACCTCGCCAGCGATCCGGCGAGCTCCAGCACTCTCTATAGCGGTCTCACCTTCGTACCGACGTGTACTGCCGGAGCGCTGACCAACGGCATCTACAAGTCCACGGACACGGGACTCACCTGGACGAAGGTGTCCACCCCGGCCGTGGACGCGTTCATCATCGACGGCACGACCAACAACATCGAAATCGCGGTCGACGGGCTCGACGTCTACACGAACATCATCCAGTCTGGCCGGCCGGCGGCCATCTTCCACTCGCCGGACGGCGGCACGACCTGGACGGCCATGGACGTCCCGCGGACGCCGGAAGGCATGCCGGTGCCCATCATGCTCCCGGACGTTCTCGTACCGGGCACGCCGATCATAATCGACCATTTGCCCTCGGGATTCATGCACGGCCTTACGACCTCCAACGAAGTCGAGGTGACGGGCGTCCTCGGTACGGTGGGCGCCAACGGCGTCTGGCCGGTCACGGTGCTTTCGCCCTTTGCCTTCTCATTGGACGGCAGCGGCGACGCCGCACCCTGGACCCCCGGCACGGGCGCCTGGACCAAGGTCGTGGGCCTGAACCCGAAGGCGACCAAGGCGGGCTCGCAGGGCGGCATCCATGCCGCGATCCGCGTCGATCCCACGACGTCGACGACGGTCTACATCGGCGGCGACCGCCAGGACTCGCCGTTCCCGAACTTCCTCGGTGCAATGGACTTCTCGGGACGCCTGTTCCGTGGTGATGCGACGGTGGCGCCGACCGGTGCGATCCCGTCGCCGCAGTGGCAGCACCTGACCCACCTGATCGGGCCGCCAACCGCCGGCGGCGGCACGCTCTCGGGCAGCGCACCGCACGCCGACTCGCGCGAAATGGTCTTCGATGCCAACGGCGACCTTATCGAGGGAGACGACGGCGGCATCTACGTTCGCACCAGTCCCTCCACGAACGGCGGTGACTGGTTCTCACTCAACGGCAACCTGCAGGTCACCGAGCAGCACGACGTGGCCTATGACGCTATCTCCAACGTCATCATCAGCGGCAACCAGGACACCGGCACGACCCAGCAGCAGATGCCCGGCGGTAACCTGACCTGGGACAGCGTCTCGACCGCCGACGGCGGCGATGTCGCGGTCGACGACTTCTCGGCCATGCTGGTCTCCACCCGGTACTCGAGCTTCCAGAATCTTGGCGCATTCCGGCGCCGCGATTACGATGCATCCAACGGACTGCTGAGCGAGGTGTTTCCGACGCTCATTCCCGCGGGCGCGCTGACGCTCATGACCAATTTCGTCACGCCGGTGGAACTCAACCCGCTCGCGCCGGGCGCGCTGATCATCGGCGGCTGCAACGCGGTTTTCGAATCCTTCGACAAGGGCGACACGATCACTGAAATTCCGGGCCTGGCCGACGCCGACTGCTCGCCGGCCATCATGGCCTTCGCGCAGAATGCCATGGTCTACGGCGGTTTTTCGGGTGGGTTTCCCGACCCGGACGCCATCTGGGTCGGCTCGGGTGCGTCCGTTTACCGCCGCCTCGCGCCGCCGGGCATGCCGCTTGTGGTAACGCCGTCGCCGTTCCCGGGCGGCACGGTGACCGACATCGTGCTGGACCCGACCGACACATCGACCGCCTACGTCACCGATGCCACAGACGTTTACATGACCCATGACGCCGGCACGACCTGGACGACGATTACCGCTAACCTGACGGACACGCGCATCGGCAGCGCGGTTATCGACCCGGCGGGCTCTCGGCTGTTCGTCGGCGGCCGCGAAGGTGTCTCGGTTATCGCGTTGCCCACTCCCGGCGTTCCCCCGGCCGGGCCAATTTTCTGGGGACAGATCGGCACCGGCCTGCCGAACGCGCCGGTCTGGGACATGGAGTGGGATGCCGCCGCCGGCAAGCTCATCGTTGGCACACTCGGTCGCGGCGCCTGGACGCTGCAGGAAGACGGCACCTGCGGATTCCCGAAGAAGCTCAAGGTGCGCAACGAAATGGTGAGTGCCGCAACGACCTTCAAAGCCTGCAACGAAATATTCGGTGGGCCCTTGCTGACGGTCGAGCCGGCCGGGCCGGCAGCCGTGGATTTCATCGCCGGTGTAAAAATCGCGTTTGGAAACGGCACGGTGTTCGGTGGCGCCGGCGCTGTCAGGGTGGAAATCGACGCGAGCCTCATTTCGCCGTAACAGGCAAGAGCGGCAAATCAAGATAGCCCGGCGTCCGGGCTCGCAACGACACCACATCAACGTATGCTTGCCCGCAAGCGATCCTGTGACTGCATTTACATAAAAAAGCCGCGCGTTTACATAACGATAAGGTATTGATTCCTAAAGCTGGAACTGCGCCGGCGTGTCCGCTAGACTGCAGTCAACTGGACGTTTGAAGAAGCCAGAGCAAGGGAGATAACAATGGGTACAGTCAGGATGACTGCCCGTACGTCGGCGCCGCACCCTGCCGCGCCGATGTGGATCGGCCCGCGCACGAAGCGCGCTGGTCAAACGCAAATTGCGCAAGCCCCGATCACAGAGATCCCGGTTGCGTCGCCGTTGTCGCTGCGCAATAAGCGTGATGCGGCCAGGTTGACGCGTACCGGGCTGCACACGGCATGATGTCCGTCATGCGATCCGGCGCGCTCGCCATCTTCGCGAGCATCGCGTTGACGACGAGCGTTTCCGGTGCGGAGCCCGTTGCCGGCCAGAAAACGCTGTCCGTGATGTTACCCGGGAAAGCGGCGAGCCTGCCGCACGGGATTGCGAGGAATGACGCTGCGACCGCCTTCAAGATCGGCCGCGACCTCGCGCTGCTTGCCGCCGAAAACGAACTCGGTCGCCTGACCCGCGGGGCCGGTGCGACGGCGCCCTCGAATCGGTTGCTCTCGATCGGCAGCGGCGAGACGGTCCTGATCGACGCCGTCGCAAACGGCGACGGCGAGGCCCTGGAAGCGGCACTGCTCGCAATCGGCCTGCAGCGCGCGAGCGTTTACGGCCGTATCGTATCGGGATATTTGCCGATCGCATCCATCGCAGCGTTACCACAGCTTGCGGAGCTGCGGTCCGTGCGGCCGAGCTACTCGGCAACCGCGGCGGGCACGGTCGCGAGCCAGGGCGATGCCGCGGTGGCCGCGCCGTTCGCGCGTTCCGAGTTCTCGCTCGACGGCAGCGGCGTCACCGTCGGTACGCTGTCGGACAGTTTCGACTGCCTGGGCGGCGCCGCCGCCGACGTCGGCAGCAGTGATTTGCCGACGGGCATCGTCGTCATCGACGATACGGGTTGCGCGGCCGCGGACGAGGGCCGGGCGATGATGCAGATCGTCGCCGACGTCGCGCCGGGCGCGGCGCAGGGATTTCATACCGGCTCCCTCGGCCAGGCGAGCTTCGCGCTCGGCATCGAGGAGCTCGCGGGCTGCCCGCCAGGCTCTGCGTCGGGCTGCACGCCCGCTCCCGGCTTTGCAGCGGACGTCATCAACGACGACGTCTTCTACTTCGACGAGCCGTTCTTCCAGGACGGCATCATTGCGCAGGCCGTGGAGCGCGTGGTCGAGAGCGGCGTCGCGTACTTCGTGCACGCGGGTAATCACGCGCGCAAGTCCTACGAGGGACCGTTCATGCCGTCCGGAATCATCGAGACGTTTTTTCGCGGCGAGCTGCACGATTTCGACCCGGGCGGCGGCGTCGATACGATGCAATCGATTACCGTGCCCGTCGGCGCCTCGGTGAGCTTCGCTTTCCAGTGGGACCAGCCCTACTTCAGGATCAGCGGCGGGGCGGGGTCGGCGAGCGATCACGATATTTTCATTTTCGACGCGACCGGCACGACGATGCTCGTCTACGGCGGCGACTTCAACCTGGGTGGCGACCCGATCGAGGTCATGGAATTCACCAATACCGGTGCGTTCGATTACGACGGGGTGCCCGGGCCCGACACGACGTTCAACGTCGCGATCTCGAACTACACGGGCCCGGATGCATCGACGCTCAAATACATCGCCCTCGTCGACGGCGCGCTCGGCGACTTCACGGTCAACGAATTCGACACCGCGAGCGGCACGATTTTCGGTCACATGAACGCCGCGGGCGCCGTCACGGTAGGAGCCGCGCGCTATTACGATTCGCCGTATTTCGGGGCGAACCCCGCGATCGCGGAAGCGTTCTCGTCGGCCGGTCCGATGCCGGTGCTGTTCGACGCCGGCGGCGCGCCGATTTACGACGATCGCATCAAGCCCGACATCATGGCGCCGGACGGCGTCAATACCACGTTCTTCGGCAGCGATATCGCGGACCCGGGGGACGGCAGCGACGCGGATACCTATCCGAACTTCTTCGGCACATCGGCGGCGGTGCCGCACGCCGCGGGCCTTGCCGCGCTCGCGCTCGAAACCACCAATCTCACGCCGTCGGGACTCAAGCAGACGATGCGAGGCGCTGCCTGGAACATGGCGACGCCCGGCATCGACGACGATACCGGTTTCGGCTTTCTGACCGCCGGGCCGCTGCTGGATTCCACGGTCGATCCCGGCAGCTGGACCGGCGACTGCGGTATCGCCAATTACACGCTGCGTGACGTGCCCAACGACGGGCCGCAGACGTTTCGTGCGAAAACGTCGATCACCTGGGGTGACGGGACGTTCGACGACGTGCAGGGCAGCGCGCCGAGGCACGTATTCACGGACGGTTTCGAATCCGGCGACGCGTCGAGCTGGGGCACCTGCCCCTGACCCCCGGCGCACGGCCGCTGCAATAGTCGTTGCGAGGATGCCGTGCAATGACGGCGTCATACCGATATGGCCGTGTGCGACCACATGCATCTGATTGCGGCGTCGACTCGCGTCGAGAACCAGTCCGGGGGTGAACGCCGCCCGCTTACCGATCCCCGCGTTTGGCGCTAGACTGCATCTGTTCCTCAAAAGAATGCTGCCACGCAAGGCTTCGGTGCATCGCCTGGATGTTGCCGAGCGATCACTCGTAAGGAGTCCCGCGTCTGTCCGTTCCCTCGTACAAGCAATCCCCCAACGAAATCACGCGCGAGTCGCTGGTCAAGATTCTCGAGATCATGCACCGGCTCGCGGCGCCGGAGGCCATGCCGGAACTGCTGCGGGAAATCATCGAGGTCGGCAAGGTGGCAATCGTTGCCGAAGCCGGTGCGCTGTGGTTACTGGACCGTAAATCCGACGACCTCGTGCTGGTCGCGCCGCCCGCGGACGAACCTCCGCGCCTCGCGGTCGGGGACGGACTTGCCGGCGAGTGCGCGGCTGACCGCGCGATCATAAACGTGCACGAATGCCGCGACGACGCGCGCTTCACCGCGGCGCCGATCAGCGTTCCGGGGTTCGAGACGCGCTCGCTGCTGTGTGTACCCATTCTCGGCCAGGACGACGCCGTGCTCGGCGTCATGCAATGGCTCGGCGCCGCGCCCGGCCAGTTCGACCGCCACGACGAATGGATCGGTCCGGCACTCGCGGCCGAGGCCGCGATCGCGATACAGCACTCGTACATGACCGACGAACTCCTCGCGCATGCGATCCTCGAGCAGGAGGTTGCGGTCGCGCGGGAAATCCAGATCAGCACGCTGCCGGACTCCATGCCCGAGGTGGCGGGCTACGATCTGCACGGCCGCTTCCTGCCGACCGATCACACCGGCGGCGACCTCTATGACCTCGTGATGCTCGACGAGCGGCTCTTCATGCTGCTCGGCGACGCCACCGGCCACGGCTTCGGTCCGGCCCTGTCCGCGACGCAGATGCAGGCGATGCTGCGCGTGGCGTTCCGTCTCGGCGCGAGCCTCGACGACGCCTACGTGCAGGTCAACAATCAACTCGCGGAAGACTTGCCGAACGACCGCTTCATTACGGCATTTGTGGGCTTTCTCGACCCGGCAACCCATGTGGTCGAGTTTCACTCGGGCGGGCAGGGGCCCATCCTGCATTTTCGGGCGGCCGAGATGCGCTGTGACTGGTACAAACCGACCAGCTTTCCGCTCGGCGCAATGACGCTCGAGCACGTGAGCAGGGCAAAACGGCTGGCGCTCGAACCGGGCGACATCCTCGGCCTGATCTCCGACGGAATCTACGAGTATGCGACGCAGGACGGCGCGCAGTTCGGCGAACGGCGGGTTGGCGAGTTCATCGCCGAAAACCGCGACCGGTCGATGAGCGATATCGGCCAGGGGCTCGTCGATGCCGCATACGCGTTCGGGGGCGAGGCGAAACAGGCCGACGACATTACGCTCGTGCTGATCCGGCGAGCGCCGGATCGGGCCAGAGCGGAGGATCGATAATGAAATCGCAGCGGAAATTCGCCCGCAGCGTCGACGAACTGAAAAATATCGTCGCGTTCACACACGATTTTTTCGAGCGCGAAAAAATCGATGCCTCGCTGCACTATATCGTGGATCTGTGTGTCGAAGAACTGTTCGTCAACATGGTACGGTACAACACCGAGACCGACGCTCGCATACTCGTCGAGATGAGTCCGCGCGAAAACGGCATCGAAGTGAGCCTGACCGATTTCGACGTCGACCGTTTCGACCCGCGCGAGGCGGGTAGCGTAAACACCGATGCGCCGCTGGAGGTCCGTGACCCGGGAGGGCTGGGGCTGTTCCTGGTGCTCAAGATGGCGCATGCTATTCACTACGAGTACCGCGACCGAACCAGCAAAATCACGTTTATAGCCGACCGGAAATAAAGCGATGTTCAAGATCGAGTATCGGGAGGAAACCGTCGTCGTCAGCGGCAGGCTCGATGCCGCCCAGGCGCCGGGCGCACAGGATCTTCTCGATGAAGTACCGGGCGGCTGCGTGCTGGACCTCGGCGAACTCGAATACATCTCGAGCGCGGGGCTCGGCGTGCTGCTGCGGACTCACAAACGCATGGTCGCCGACGGCCAGGGGCTGAAGCTGGTCAACGTCAACAAGCATATCTGTGACATATTCAGCTATTCGGGTTTCGACAAGCTGTTCGAGGTTCAGCCCGCCGCCGCGGACGGATAATCCGCCGTATCCGGGCCTGGCGATGCGCCGCATATGAAAAAAAACGGGAAATTCACCAACTTTTGTCCCCCCTGCGAGTACTTATGAGCAGGGACCAAGAGAATAGCCTGGTCGCGAAATGCCAGCAGCGGGACCGGCAGGCACTGGAGACGCTGATCTCCCGCTACGAGCGCCCGATTTACAACGCCGCATTCCGCATGCTGGGAAATTCGGACGAGGCGGCCGATGTGACGCAGACGACCTTTCTGAAGGCGTTCGAGAACATCGACAGGTTCGACCTGGAGCGCAGTTTTTTCAGTTGGATATACCGGATTGCCCTGAATGAAGCCATCGATCAACTCAAACGTGGTAAACGCTTCGAACCTTACGTCGAAACGCCGGCCGACGGCGCCGAGCGGCCGTTCGAACGCGCGGCGCGGGCCGATGTCGCGGATCGCGTGCAGGCGGCGCTGATGGATATCAACGCAGACTCGAGGACGGTGCTGGTATTGCGCTATTTCAGCGACTGCAGCTACCGGCAGATCGGCGAGATCCTGGATATTCCCGCCAAGACCGTCAAATCGAGACTGTTCAGTGCCCGGCAGCAACTCAAGGCCCGGCTCGGTACGGAACTGGCATGAACGACGAACGCGTATTCGAGCTGTTGAGCGCCGCCGCCGACGACGACCTGACGGCGGCGGAGCAGGCCGAACTCGACGAGATCCTGAGCGGCTCGGCCGAGGCGCGCCGCTTGCAGGCGGAACTTGCGCAGATGGAGCGCGACCTTGCAGACACGCCTGAGCTTTTGCCGCCGCCGGGCCTGCGCGAGCAGATCCTGCGGCGTGTGCCACAGCCGCGGGCGGGCTTTTCGATCGCGGACTGGCTCGGTGAGCTGCGCTTCGGCGCCGTCCTGCGTTACGGATTTTCGGCGGCGTTCGGCGCGCTGCTCGCGGTCGCCATCTACGAGAGCCAGCCGCAGTTCGGGTCGGCCAGCGATATCACCGAGCTGGTGGGCACAATGGCGCCCGATACCGACAGCAACAAGCGCCGGGTTCTCGACAGTTTTTCGTTTCGGGACAAAGGAATTTCGAGTTTTGCCCGGCTCGAGCAGCGCGATCGGGCGCTGCTCGTGGACGTTCGTATCGACACGACCCGAGTCGTCGACATCAAGTTCGATTTTTCGGCGGCGGGATACGAATTCGAGGCGCTGGCGCAAACCCTTAGCAATCTCGAATCGATCCAGTTCTCCAACAAGGTTCTGAAAGTCAAAGGGCGCGGGCAGCGCAGGTTTGCCGTGTTGTTGCGCTCCCCCGACGACGATGTGCTCGCCGACGAGGCGCAAATACACCTCGAGTATTCGAGCAACGGAAAATTACTGCGGCAGGGAATGCTGAGTGCAGACCGCCAGAATTCGTCCGATGAATAAGGCGGCCGACGAGTCAACGAGGAGTAAAGCGATGAGTACCAACCAGCAAGGCATTTCAAAGACGGCGGCGATCGTTTCCGTTGCGGCAATCGCGATTGCGGCGGTCGTCTACTTCGGCGCGAGATATTCCGTCGAAGACCACCAGGCCAGCGGTGCGATGACCAAGGCCGCCCGCGAGATTGGCGAACAGGTCACGAGTGCGGACGTCAAGCTCGGAGACGAGGCGATTTCCAAGGTCATGCAAACCGACGTCTACAAGCTGCTGATAAGCGACACGGCATTCGCCGAAGCCATGCAGAACGATGCATTTCGCGAGGCGCTCGCGAACGACCGGCTGCGCAGCGCGATGAGCGACTCGGCGCTGCGCGAAGCGCTGAACAGCGAGGCGTTTCGCGAGGCCCTGAATTCGAGC
>JBFISV010000011.1:0-20857 GCA_041608415.1 Woeseiaceae bacterium | reverse complement strand
GTTCTCGGAATCGAATGTGAATTCCCGCGGTGTCGTTGCCAACGAACTCGCGAGCAGCAACGGATAGTCGTTGCCGACGAGCATCGAACTGCGATTCCGGCGCCGCGGCGTCGACAGTTCGAGCGATCGGAGCGACGCGATCAGCGCATCGTCGCGCCGTTCGTCGCGCATCGCGCTCCGCGTCCGCCGGTCCCAGAATTCGGCCAGCAGCTGGCTCGGCATCGACCCGGATTCCGGCAGGTCGGCGGCCATGGCGGAAAGGGCTTCGATCTCGTCGACGGCATCGCTGGTCGCCGCACGGCCGTCGAGAAAGGTGCGGTAAAGCTGGTCGGCGGCCTTCGCGTGACCCGGGAACGATCGCAGATTGCGCCATGCCGACTCTGCCGCGGGCAAACCGGTCGCAGCCGACGTCAGCACACCGAGGTAGGGCTTCGGTAGCCACTGCGTATACCAGAGCGGTATCGCCGCGATCACGAACATTGCGGCAACGGCGACGAGTGGCGCACGCCAGTGCAGGGGCAGGTTGGCATTCGCCCAACTCGTCGTGAATACGGCCTCGTAGATCTTGTTGCGGATCTTGAGATCGCCGGCCACGTCGACCACGACGAGGCCGACCGCGAGCAGCCGCCGCTGCTCCGGGGAGCCGAGATCGGTGGCAATCTCGATGCCTTTGCACAATTTGCCGTAGAGATTGAGCAGCGCCTCGGTCATCTTGCCGCTGGCGACGACCTCGCGGTGTATGTGCCCCATGTGCGGTTCGCTGTGCAACGCGGCGCGACCGGCGAGTTGCTGGTTGACGATGCGATCGACCTGCCCGTTGACGTCGCCGGCTACGCCCTCGCGCGCAACCGCGCGGGCGAGTTTTTGCGTCAGGTACGGCTGACCGCGCGTCCAGTAATAAATGCGGTCCAGCGCGAGCTGCGCTTCGTCCGCGTCCAGATTCAACTCCGTCGCGAAAATATTGATGTCCTCGCGGGAAAAGTCGTCGAGCGGAACGGGCTGCGTGGCGTTGAACGGTGAGAGCTCGGATTCGTTGACGAGACTCAGCGGATCGCACTCGCCCAGCAGGATGAACGTCAGGCGAGTGAAATCCGGGTCGGTCGTGCGGGCATTGTGTGCGGACCGAACGCTTGCGAGCAACTGATCCGCAAATGGCAGGTCGCTGATGCACTGTATCGCATCGAGGAAAACGACGATTTGCCGCTGCTCGTTCTGCAGGATCACTTCGGCATAGAACTCGAGCAGTCGCTGGCGATTGCTGAGCATGGATTTGTCCTGCCACCAGGATTGCAGGTCATAGCGGATGCGTAGCTGCCGCAGCAGCCGATACGCAACGTTGTAGTACCAGCGCCCGGCATCCTTGGCGCCCTCGCGTATACCGATCTGCTCCAGGTCGAGAATCGCGATGTTGACGCCTTTCGATTCGAGTCTTGCGGCGGTCGCAGAAATCAGGCTCGACTTGCCGCAACGGTCGGGAGCGATGATATGCGCGTAGCGCCCGGCGAGGGCCGCTTCGTACAGCAGGTCATCGGCACGGCGCTTGATGTAGCCGGCACGCACGGCGTGCAGCGGCGTGCCGACGCTGAAGAATTCGCCCGTCGCGTCGCCGCTGCCGACGGCAGGCGGCGCCTGTTCGTCCGGGTTCTCGGACATGTCGATCCCTGCTGACCTTCGCTCGTGTATTCTCTGCATTTTCCCGGTCTCGCGCCAGCAAAAAGCTTGACGCCCGTCGGTAATTGCCATGACCGCAGCCAAACTGCTCAAGAAGGACCTGTTCGGCGAGGTTCACTACCGGCCTCGAGACGGCGGTGGCACGATCATGCGCGATACGAACTCCGCCAGTCCCTGGCTGCGCTGGCTCGCGCGCAGCCTGCTGCGCCGCGAAGCGAGGATCCTGGCCGCGCTCGACGGCCTGCCCGGCGTACCGCAGCTGATCAGCCAAAGTCCCGACCGGCTCGAACGCTCGTTTATCGAGGGCGCCCCGCTGCACGAGGCGCGTCCGCGGGACGCGGCGTTTTTCCGGCACGCGGCAAGGCGGCTGCGGCAACTGCACCGCGCCGGAATCGTACACAACGATCTGGCCAAAGAGCCCAACATCCTGGTCACGGACGCGCACGAGCCCGCGTTCATCGACTTCCAGCTGGCGGGACTTTTTTTCCGGCGTGGCCGGGCCTTCCGCACGCTCGCCTACGACGACATTCGCCACCTGCTCAAGCACAAGCGAACCTATTGCCCGGCCGCATTGACAAAGCGCGAGCAGCGTATTCTCGACAGGCCGTCGTTACCTGCGCGGGTGTGGATGAACACCGGCAAGCCACTGTACCTGTTCGTCACGCGACGCCTGCTGCGCTGGTCGGATCGCGAAGGCGCCGCCGACCGGGGCCGCCGCAGCTGAGCGTCGAAACTTTCGGTATACTGCGGCTCGCGCAGGCATCGGAGGGCAGATCGCGTGGATTATTGTCACATGCACAATCTCGTCGATCCCGGTACGGCCGGTCGGGAACGGCGCTTCGGCATCCGCGTCACGCTACCGCCAACCGACACCCTGAGGAAAGTCCTCGGCGACGACTGGGAGCGCCTGCTCTGGTACGCAACCGAAGAAGAACGTGACGCCGCGTTCGAAGATATGTCGCTCCGGCACGGTTACTACCGCAACACCGATACGCCCACGCAGGTCCTCGAAAAGGTCGTGCGCTGAGCAGCCAACGACGCTCCGTGACGGCAATACTCGCTCGTTGACTATCCTTTTGCGGCTCGCCTGCATCCTTAGCCGGGCGCTGTGGCGGCGGCCAGGCCGGCCACGCATTGGAAAAGTGAACAGACAGCATCAGCACCGCGTTGCGGGCCTGGGACACAGCAGTGCTGCGCCCGGACCTCGCAGTTAGTATCGACGCCGCCTGTTCACCGTCGCAGTGTATGACGTTTCCGGGAGGTCCACTAGACCGGCTATCACACAAGGGCGGCCGCAATCCTGGGCTCCGCATGCACGCGCAGAAGAATTGGACAGCTGCCGCCAATAGCACTTCCCCCTTGATGGATGCCTATCGCGGACCTGGCGCCCTGTGGCGGCGCATCGCTTGCCGTTCGCGAAAGTGGTAGCTACGGCTACCACTTACGCTCCGCGCCGGCGCGCTGCATCCACCACAGAACGCCAGCCCTCGCGATCCCTCATGCGATAGCCGGGCTAATCGGGTATCGCGCCGATGAACAGGTAAAAATTCCGGCTGCCGTGTTCGGCGAAGCCGGCCGCCAGAAACATCGGCCCGAGATACGTGTCGATGCCGAGGAACAGGCTGCCGTTCGTCGACAGCGAATCGAGGTCGATCGCGTCGCGCGACCGCCAGGCATTGCCGGCTTCGAGGGACGCGCCCAGATAGACGGGCACGTCGATGAGCCCGCCTCCCGACCGGCCGACCCGGCGATAGTAGATCAGGCGCGCAACGCCCGCGTGCGGTCCGCTGATTTCGCCGGGCTCGAGGCCCGAGAGCCGCAGGAATCCGCCCAGCGGCAGATACGCCTGCACGAGGTCGTTGGCGTCCCACGAGGTTTGCATGTCGAAACCTGCAATGACCGTGTGCTCGCCGCGACTCCATGCCTTGTTGAAATCGATCGCGAGAACTTCGTAGTCGTGTCTCGCGCCGAGTCCGCGGCGCGACAGGTCCCACAGGATTTCGCCGCGCGCGCCACGACGGGGAAAATGCGCGTCGTCGAAGGTGTCGGCCGTCAGGCGGGCAGCCGCTCCGCCGATGTCGAAGCTGCGATCAGACAGTTCCGGGTCGCCGATCTTGACGCGCGCGCTGCCGTCGCCGCGATACGCGCCGATGCGAAACTCTCCCCAGTTCCCCAGCGAGGTGCCGAGGTCGAGCCCGGCGACGGCCTCTGAAACCCGCAACCGGGCCACCGCCATGTCGGCATCGAAGGTATCGAGGTTGCGCTGGCTCAGCCGGACTCGCGGTGCGACAAAAAATCGCGAATCGAGCCCGACGGGCTGGTAGAACTCGGTCGCGAGCAACGGCCGCGTTCCGAATCTCGCATCGGCACGCCACTCCGCACCGAGCCGATTGACGCCGGGCCGCCAGAGCCGCGCCGCAAAATTGAATGCCGTAGAGCCTTCGAAATCGTCTTCGATGCTGAGGCCGAACTTGAGGAAGCTCTGGCCCCATGTTCTCGACGACGCTTTGAACTCGACGCCGGTACGGCCGTTCTCTTCGACGAGCCGGTAAGCGACTTTCTCGAACGCGCGCAGGCCGAAAAGCCGGTTCGCTTCGGCGGCCAGGCGGTCGGAATCGACCTGATCGCCCGGTTTGAGGCGCACATGCTGTCGCAGCGATCTCGCGGGCGCGCCGTTCTGGTCGACGACGCGGATGAATTCGATCGTCCCCTGCGACGGCGCCGCCCGGCGACGCGCCGCGACGTGCCGCGCATACTCAGCGTCGCTCAGGGACAGGCGCCGCAATCGATCGGATCGCTCCCGCGTCGCCTCGATGCCGGGTTCGATTGCCGCGACGCTGTTGGCGATGTCGGTCGTACCCAGCTCACCGAGTTCGGGTCGAATCAGGATGTCTTTTTCGGTCAGGCGCTCGATCTGGCGCAGGGTTTCGTTGTGAATGAGAATGGTCAGAACCTGCTCGGAGATTGCGATGGCCGAGGTGAGCTGTTTGCGGGGATACAGCGGAAACTCGACGTCGACGGCAACGATGACGTCGACGTCGAGTTCCTGCATGACGCTGATGCCGAGGTTGCCGACGAGGCCGCCATCCGCGAGCAGGTGACCGTCGATCGCGACCGGCGCTATGACACCGGGCACGGACATGCTCGCGCGCATGGCGACGGCCAGGTCTCCCTCGCGCAACACGTAAGGCAGGCCCGTTACGAGATCGGCGGCGACGGCGCGAAACGGAATTTCAAGTTCGTCGAAATTCGCGATGTGCGCCGTGCCTCGGGTGAGCCCGCGCAACATGAGGTCCAGTTGATGTCCCTGCACGACGCCCTGTGGCAATTGCAGGCGACCGCTTTCCAGGCCCAGTTCGAAGCGAACCGGATACTCCTCGTCGTCCTGTTTGCGCCGGAAACTCAGGTCCGATCGATCCGGCTTGTCGTCGAACGCGGCTATCCAGTCCCGATCCGTCACCAGTTCCTCGAGTTCTTGCGTACTCATGCCCGATGCATACAATCCGCCGACGATCGCACCGATGCTCGTGCCGACGATGACGTCCACGGGCACCTGCATCCGTTCGAGTTCCTTTAGCACCCCGATATGCGCGGCTCCACGGGCCCCGCCCCCGCCGAGAACGAGGCCCACGCGCGGTCGCTCGGCGCCCTGTTCACGAATGTCCGGCTCGGTTTCGTTGCCGGCCGCGTGCCGGAATAGCAGCAATGTCACCGCAGTCGCTGCCAGCGTCAGGGTCCGGGTTGTCCTCGGTATCGTCTTCATGTGCAACTCGCCGTGCTGTTTCGGATCGAATTAGGTAGTTGACCGCGCGTGATTATAATGACCGGCCGCGCGCGATGCGCAAATCGACTGGCGACGGAATGACGGCAACAGGAACAATTCGGCGATGCTGCCGGCAGGCGGCAAGGCTCGCCCTCGGGCTATTGCCGCTCGCAGCTGCATACCCGGTACTCGGTGCCGATGACGGGGCAGCCGACCTCGATGAAATCGTCGTAACCAGCCACCGGCGGGCGCAAAACGTCATCGCACACGCCGGCAATATCGAGCGCCTGGGCCACGAGGAACTCGCGCGCATCCGTCACCAGCACCTGCACGAGTTGTTGAACCGGGTGTCGGGCGTCTGATTGAGCCGCGGCAGCGGCCAGGAGAACCTGACGGCGATTCGTTCACCGGTATTGACCGGCGCGGGCTCCTGCGGCGCATTTCTCACGCTGGAGGACGGCATTCCGAGCCGCCCCGCGGGGTTTTGCAACGTCAACCAGCTGTTCGAAATCAATACCGAGCAGGCGCAATCGATCGAGGTGATCCGCGGTCCCGGCAGCGCGCTGTACGGTTCCAATGCGCTGCACGGCATTATCAACGTCGTCATGCCGAACCCGGGCGAGCCCGTGGCCGACGTTCTCGGCGTCGAGGTCGGAGCCAACGACTATTACCGCCTGCGTGCGCAGGTCCCGTTTTCGACCCAATCCGCGATGCGCGCGTCCGTCGTCGTCGCCGACGACGGCGGCTTTCGCGACGATTCCGGCTACCGGCAGGCTAAAGGCCACCTGAAATACAAAACGGCGGCGTTCGGCGGCGAGTGGTCGGCGCGTTGTCGGCGAGCGATCTCGAGCAGGAGACGGCAGGCTTCGTCATCGGGCAGGATGCGTACAAGGATGCGGACCTGAAGCGCAGCAATCCGAATCCGGAGGCGTTTCTCGAGTTGTCGAGTCAGCGCCTGTACGGCCTGTGGCGCCGTGATTTCAAGCGCTTTTTCGCCGGCATCCGTCCCTACCTGCGCCATTCCGACATGCGCTTTTTGCAGCACTTCCTGCCCGGCCAGCCGCTCGAGGAAAACGGCCACCTCAGTACGGGCGTGATATCCGCGTTCACGTTCGAGCCCGGCAACTCGCGCGTGGTGGCGGGGCTCGACCTCGAGTGGAGTGACGTGTTCCTCAGGGAAACGCAGTCCGGAGCGACACAAGGCTCGGCATTCCTCGTCGAAACGCGGCCGGCGGGCAAGCATTACGACTTCGAGGTCGAAAGCGCGGCGATCGCGCCTTTCGTGCAGGTCGACTGGCTGATGACCGCCAGATTGACGCTGTCGTCGGGCCTGCGCGCCGAGTACGTCCGCTACGACTACGACAACCGCATGCGGGACGGCAATACGCGCGATGACGGCACGCCCTGCGGCTTCGGCGGCTGCCTGTATACGCGGCCATCCGATCGCATGGACGAATTCACGAACCTGGCGCCGAAGTTTGCGGCGAGCTGTTCGCTGGCGGCCAACGCGGCGCTTTACGCGAGCCTCGCGCGCGGATTCCGCGCGCCGCAGGTGACCGAGCTCTACCGCCTGCAAAGCGGCCAGCAGGTCGCCGATCTCGACTCGGAGCGTCTCGACAGCTTCGAGCTGGGGCTCCGCGTGCTCAGGAAGTCCTGGTCCGTCGACACGTCGATTTTTGCCATGGACAAGCGCGACAGCGTGTTTCGCGACGCCGATGGATTCAACGTCAGCGGGGCGCGCAGCCGTCACCGCGGCGCGGAGTTCGCATTCGACTGGCGGTTTCGCGAGCGCTGGCGACTCGAGATCGCGGCCACCTACGCGCGGCACGAGTACGATTTCGACCGCGTGGCGGCGCGTGGCGAGACCTTCGAATCGGGACGGGACGTCGACACGGCGCCGCGCTGGCTCGCCAACGTCGAGTTGTTCTTCTACCCGTCCGACTCCGTGAGTGCGAGCCTGCAGTGGACGACGATCGGGGCCTACTACCTCGATGCCGAGAATCGCTTCGACTATCCCGGGCATGACATCGCAAGTCTGCACGCCAGCATCGACCTTTCCGGCGGCTTCGCGCTCGCGGCGCGCCTGAACAATATCGCCGATACCGACATCGCCGACCGCGCCGACTACGCGTTCGGGAATTACCGCTATTTCCCCGGCCGCGGCCGCGAACTGTTCATGGAACTGACTTATTCCCCGCAAACGCCAAAGCGTTAGCGCGAGGGGGGTCGCAGCCAGTCGCTGTAGTCGTCGAGCGCCTTCGATTCCGTGGCCTGCCGAGCTTCGTCCCAGCCGCATTCCTGCGCCGCAATCGCCGCGATATCGCGGTACAGCGGCCGGCCCTGATCGGGATCGAGCCCGATCATCATGCGGCGATACACGATGTCCGTAAGCGAGCGCGCAAATTCCTCGCGGATTGCGAAGCGGACTTCGGCGGCCAGCACCGTCGAGTCGCGGTCGAGTACGGCCGGCACATTGCCGCCCTCCGTCGCCAACCTCAGGAGCGCGCGCGCGCGGCCTCCGTATATGCTCATCAGGCGCTCGATACAGGCACGCGAAACGACGTTCGCCGATTCGATCTCGTTCCGGACCTCGTCGATGGCTGCGCCGCCCGGTAAGGGCATCGTCTGCGTGCGGCACTCGGGCAGGCGGCGGCGCAACAGGCGCCCGACGCGATCGACGGTCTGCTCGGCCAGGTGCCGGTAGGTCGTCAGCTTGCCGCCGATGATCGACAGCAGGTTGGCGGCGATCTTCTTGTTGCGCTTGATGATGTGCTTGCGCGTGATGGCGGATTCGGGTCCTTTCCTGATTTGCGGCAGCGGCCGCACGCCCGCATACGCAAAATGTATGTCGTCGATGCCCAGCCCGGCGCCCGGAAAGACGCGGTTGGTCTCGGTGAGCAGGTATTCGATTTCCTCGCGACTCGCCCGCAACTCCTCGAGCGACTCCTCGTAGCGGATATCGGTCGTGCCGATCAGGTATTGCCCGTTCCACGGAATGATGAAGAACGGCCGGCCGTCGGCCTGCGCTTCGACGTAAAAGGCGTCGCGCGGCGCACCCGCGAATTTGCCGACGACAATGTGACTGCCCTTCGTACCGCCGATCAGTTTCGGGGCGGCCGGCGCAGCCGTCCCGAGTACCTGGTCCACCCACGGGCCCGCGGCGTTCACGACGACCCGCGCCGAAAGGCTTCCCGTCTCGCCGGAACGAAGATCGCGCCAGTCGATCGAGCCTACGACGCCCGCCGCAACGTGCAACGCGGTTACGCGATGCCAGGTGCGGATCGAGGCTCCGGCGGCCCTGGCGGCGAGCAGGTTTTCGAGCACGAGTCGCTCGATGAACGTTATCTGGGCGTCGAAGTACCGCGCACCGGCACGCAGGCCCTCGCCGTTCAGGCCCGGCTCCTCGGCGAGCATTTCCTCGCGACTGAGCATGTCGTGGCCGGGCATCGCTTTACCGACGGACAGCAGGTCGTAGGCGATCATGCCGAGCCGGATCAGCAGCGGCCCGCGTCGCGCATTCTCGTAAACCGGGATGTTGATGCGCAGCGGCTTTACGAGGTGCCGGGCAATGCGGCGCAGGTCGCGGCGCTCGTGCAGCGATTCGTAGACGAGCGGGATCTCGCCGTATTCCAGATAGCGCAGTCCGCCGTGAATCAGCCGGCTCGACCAGGCCGACGTGCCGCTGCACAGGTCGTATTGCTCGAGGACGACGACTTTGAGCCCGCGCAGGGCGGCATCGCGCGCGATGCCGGCGCCGTTGACGCCGGCGCCGATGACGGCGAGGTCGTAGTCTGGTTCGGGTGCGATCATCGGGGCCGCGTCTGCCCCGTTCCACGGACGACGTATTTGTAGCTCGTCAATTGTTCGGCGCCGACCGGCCCGCGCGCATGGATGCGGCCCGTCGCGATGCCGATCTCCGCACCCATTCCAAACTCGCCGCCGTCCGCAAATTGCGTCGACGCATTGTGCAGCACGATGGCGCTGTCGACGTCCGCGAGAAATTTCTCGGCAGCGGACGCGTCATCCGTCACGATCGATTCCGTATGACCCGAACCGTAGCGGCGGATGTGCCGGATGGCCGCATCGATGTCCTCGACCGCGCGGATCGAGACGATGGCATCGAGGTATTCGGTTGACCAGTCCGCCTCGCTTGCGGGCCGCACGCGCGCATCGAGTTCCGCGACCGTGTCGTCGCCGCGAATTTCGCAGCCGGCATCGATCAGCGCGTCCAGCAGCGACGGCAAGATTCGTTCTGCGGCGCCGCGGTCGACGAGCACGGTTTCCGCGGCGCCGCAAATGCCGGTACGGCGCATTTTCGCGTTGACGACGATATCACGCGCCATGCCTGTATCGGCCCGCTCGTGGACGTAGACATGGCAGATGCCCTCCAGGTGGCCGATCACGGGCACGCGGGCCTCGTCCTGCACGCGTTTGATCAGGTTCTTGCCGCCGCGCGGCACGACGACGTCGATCGTATCGGCCATTGACGACAGCATGTAGCCGACGGCACTCCGATCCGTGGTCGGCACCATTTGTACGGCACGGGGGTCGATGCCGGCCTGCCCGAGTCCCGCGCACATAGACGAGTGGATCGCAAGGTTGGACTGGAAACTCTCCGAGCCGCCGCGCAGGATAACGGCGTTGCCGGACTTGATGCACAGCCCGGCCGCGTCCGCGGTCACGTTGGGACGGCTTTCGTAAATAATGCCGATGACGCCGAGCGGCACGGAAATGCGCTGGATGTGCAGGCCACTGGGTTGCCGCCACTGGGCAACGATACGCCCCAGCGGATCCGGCAGCGCGGCAATGCTTTCCAACCCCGCCGCCATTGCCGCAACGCGACCGTCGTCGAGCAAGAGCCGATCGAGCATCGCGTCGCTGAGCCCGCGCTCCCGTGCGTTCTGCATGTCGATCGCGTTCGCCGCGACGATGTCCTGTGTGCGCGCGCGCAAATCAGCGGCCGCGATCGCGAGCGCCCGATTGCGCCGCTCGTTGCTCGCCGCAGCCAGGGCCGCGCGCGCAACGCGCGCGGCCGCCCCGATCGTACGCATCGTCTCGTCGATCGCCATTTCGTCCTGTGCATCAGCCATGATTGTCGAACAGTACCAGGTCGTCCCGGTGCACCATGTAGGCGCGGCCTCGATAACCGAGGCGTTCCTCGATCTTTTCCGAGCGGCAGCCCGCGAGCCGCGCCGCGTCGTCACTGCCATATTCGACGAGGCCGCGACCCAATTCAACGCCCGCGGGGTTCTTGACGGTCACGACGTCGCCACGACGAAAGCGACCGGATACCGCGACCACGCCGACGGGCAACAGGCTGTTGCCCTCGGTGAGCGCGCGCGCAGCGCCGGCGTCGATCGTGATGACGCCGTTGACCTGCAGGACGCCGGCAAGCCATTGCTTGCGTGCGGCTGCCGGCGTGCCCTCCGCACGGAAAACCGTGCACCGCGCGCCGCTTGCCAGCGCCTGCAACGGGCGCCGGACCGCGCCGCTCGCCACGATCGTCGCGCATCCTGCGTGTGTGGCAATGCGCGCGGCCTGCACCTTCGTGGCCATCCCGCCGCTGCCGATATCCGAGCGCGTTTCGCCTGCGATTGCGAGTATCTGCGAGTCGATCGCTGCAACCTCGGGAATATGGCGTGCCTGCGCATCCTTGCCCGGGTCGCTGCTGAACAGGCCATCCACGTCCGATAACAGCAGCAGGCCGTCCGCCATGACGAGCTGCGCAACGCGCGCTGCCAGGCGGTCGTTATCGCCGTAGCGAATCTCCTCGGTTGCGACCGTGTCATTCTCGTTGATGACGGGCACGACCCCGCGTTCGAGCAGGCACGACAGCGTGCCGCGCGCATTCAGGAAGCGGCGCCTATTTTCCGTGTCTTCGGGCGTCAGCAGGATTTGCGCCGTCGTTATGCCGTGCGCCCCGAGGGCCGCGCGGTAGGCGTGCGCAAGCTGCACCTGGCCGGCCGCGGCCGCCGCCTGCAGTTCCTCGAGCTTCGCGCGCCGCTTGTTGATTCCGAGCACGTTACTGCCGATCGCGATGGCACCGGACGACACGACGAGCACCTGCTGCCCGGTCGTATGCAAAGCCGCGACGTCCTCGACGAGACCGTCGAGCCACTGCCGGTCGAGTTCGCCGTCGCCGCCGATCAGGAGCGACGAGCCGACCTTGATGACGAGTCGACGATAGTCGCCAAGCGCGAAACCCGACATCGATCAGCCGGACAACAGATGGTGCTGATCGTAGGACGACAGGGTGACCTCGCCTTTCGAGACTGCGACGCTGCCGCTGCGTGCAACCGCCGAAATCTCGCCGACGTCCGCCGCGGCGGCGATGAACGCATCGACCTCCGCCACGCGGCCGGTCAGCTGCAACGTACAGCTCGTTTGCGAATCGTCCAGTATCTGCGCATCGTGCTTCTTCGCGAGCGCGTGAACTTTTGCGAGACCGCCGGTCGCGAGCTTGAGTTTCACGATCGCCAGTTCGCGCTCGAAATGATCGCCCAGGGTCATGTCATGGATATTGACGACGTCGACGAGCTTGGCGAGCTGCGAGTTGAGCTGGGAAATGGCTGCATCCGATCCCGATACGACGAGTGTGACGCGCGACACGAGCGGATCGTTGGTCGGAGCCACATTGAGTGAATCGATGTTGTAGCCGCGCGATGAAAACATGCCGGTCATCCGCGTCAGCGCACCGACTTCGTTTTCGAGCAATACCGAAATGACGTGTCGCATCGGCGAGAAGTTCCTGTCTGGGGATGCGTTTACAAGTGAAACCAACCGCAGCGTGCGCAAGGCACGCCAGGCCGCATTCCCGGGCGAGTATTGCATTGTCCCGGGAATTGGTAAACACTCGCGAGAAATCCGACACTTAGCGGATTTCCTCCTGATAATTCCGAGCCTGCATTGAGCCGTTCCCAGAAAGCCGCAAATTCGAGCGATCACCCATTGTCGGGAACGACGATGACGGGCGCCGATATCGTCGTCCAGGTGCTCGCGGACGAGGGCGTCGATACGATCTTCGGCTATTCCGGCGGCGCGATACTGCCGACCTACGACGCCGTCTTCCGCTACAACGACACGCACCGCGGACCCGACGGCAAGGCCGCCATGCCGTTGATCGTGCCGGCCAACGAACAAGGCGCCGGCTTCATGGCCGCCGGCTATGCCCGTGCGAGCGGCAAGGTCGGAGTGGTGCTCGTTACGTCCGGCCCCGGCGCGACGAACACGGTCACTCCGGTGCGCGACTGCATGGCCGACTCGGTGCCGATCGTCGTCATCTGCGGCCAGGTCCCGCGTCCCGCCATCGGTACCGATGCATTTCAGGAAGCCCCCGTCTCGGCCATCATGGGCGCCGTCGCCAAGCACGTGTTTCTCGTCACCGATCCGACGCGGCTCGAGGTCACGATGCGCAGTGCGTTCAAACTCGCCCGGACCGGACGCCCCGGCCCCGTGGTCATCGATATCCCGAAAGACGTGCAGAACTGGGAAGGCGCATTCACCGGCCGCGGCGAGCTGTCGATGCCAGGCTATCAGCGGCGACTCGATGCCGTGGTCAACAACAAGCTCAGCGACGATTCCTGCCGGCGCTTTTACGAGATGCTCGCGCAATCCGAGAGGCCGTTGATTTATGCAGGCGGCGGCGTGATCAACGGCAATGCCTCGAAGCCGATGCGGCGCCTCGCCAATTATTGCGGGATTCCGGTGACGACGACGCTCATGGCACTCGGCGCCAGCGACACGACTCATCCGCTGGCGCTGCATATGCTCGGCATGCACGGAATCGCGTCGGCGAACTACGCCGTCGAGGACTGCGACTTCCTTATCGCGATCGGCGCACGATTCGACGATCGCGTGGCGGGCGATCCGCCGAAATTCGCTCCGAATGCCCGGCATGTCGCGCAGTTCGACGTCGACATCGCCGAGATCGGCAAAGTCAAGCGCGTCGACTGGCACCATATCGGCGTTCTGTCCCGCGACCTGACCGCTCTCGTCGACTACGGCCGGCGCATCGGATTCGACAAGAGCTTCGAGAAGTGGCACGAGGAAATCGCCAGGCTGAAAAAGACCTATTGTCTGCAGTACGACCGTGACAGCGAACTGATCCAGCCCTATGCCGTCATCGAGGAAATCAACAAGCTGACCAAGGGCGAGGCGATCATCGCCACGGGCGTCGGCCAGCACCAGATGTGGGCGGCGCAGTATTTCGATTATCGCGAGCCGCGACTGTGGCTCACGTCCGGCAGCATGGGCACGATGGGATTCGGCCTGCCTGCCGCGATCGGGGCGCAATTCGCCGCGCCGCATCGCACCGTCATCGATATCGACGGCGATGCGAGCATTCGAATGAACATCGGCGAGCTGGAGACGGCGACGACTTACCATTTGCCGGTCAAGGTGATCGTGCTCAACAATTTCGGCGACGGCATGGTCAGGCAGTGGCAAAAGCTTTACTACGACAGCCGCATGTCGGGCAGCGACAAGTCGTTGCACAGAAAAGACTTCGTCAAGGCGGCCGAAGCGGACGGCTTCGGTTTTGCGAAGCGCCTCGACCGCAAGCAGGATATTGCGAAGGTGGTGCGCGAATTCATGGAGTATGAAGGGCCGGCATTTCTCGAAGTCATCATTGATCCTGATGCGGGCGTCTACCCGATGGTCGGGCCCGGACAGAGCTACGAAAAGATGATCACGGGCGATTTCATCAACAGCCGCGACAAGTCGGCTGACGACGCCGACGACGACAAGCCCGGGCCCAGCGAAATGTTCTGACCCCGACATGGGGACATTCTTCATTTCACGGACACGCGGTCAAACCGGCGATTCCGGCATGGCGAATCGGAGAGGAGCGCCATGTCGGGACCGACATTAATCTGAAATGTCCCCGTTTCGGCTATGATCGGCCTCGATGCCGAACCGACAGGGAGATGCAATTATGCGCCAGCTACACCTTTCCGGAAGCTGCCTGTGCGGCTCCGTCGCTTACGAAATCGACGGCACAGCCCTGCACTTCAATCATTGCCATTGCGAACGCTGTCGCAAAGCGACGGGTACGGGGCACGCGACGAATATCATCATGGTACCGACCGCGGTTCGCTGGATCGCGGGTGAACAATTCGTGAGTCGCTACAAGTTGCCCGAGGCCAAGCGCTTCTCGACCGCCTTTTGCAGCCATTGTGGCAGTCCGTTGCCACGCGTAGCACCCGATTCGAGCTATGCCGTCATCCCTGCCGGCACGCTCGACACGGACCCCGGCATTGCGCCCGAACGCCGTATCTTCCAGGGCTCGCGCGTCGACTGGTCCTGCGCCGGCGACGACCTGCCCGGATTCGACACCTACCCGGAGTCGAAATGAGCCTCCGGCGGCTGCAGTGACGCCACGCCTCATACGCCAAGCCGCGGTTTTTAAAGTACTTTTAGCGGCTGTCCGGCTCGGTTATCATGTCAACTGGCGCACCGGCTGCAGTGCCGGACTGCGCGGCTTTCGAGGGACGGCAACGCGCTTGCTGCGAACATGACCAGATGCTGACAGGCTCAGAGCGAGACACTCGCAACAAGATCGTGATCCTTAATCCGAAGGGCGGCTGCGGCAAATCCACGCTCGCAACGAATCTCGCGGCCTGCTATGCCGTGCGCGGCATGCCAACCGCCCTCATGGATTTCGACCCGCAGGGTTCGACGACTGCCTGGCTCGAGCGCCGCTCGGCGAGTTGGTCGCCGATTCACGGCATCGCGGCGTTCAAAAAAAGCATGCACGCGACGCGCAGCTGGCAACTGCGAGTGCCGAACGACACGCTGACGGTCGTCATCGATTCACCGGCCGGCATTTCCCACGACGCACTCCGCGAACTGACGGCCGATGCGTCGAGCATCCTGGTTCCCGTGCTGCCTTCGCCGATGGACATTCACGCAGCCTCGCGGTGCATCGCCGATTTGCTGCTGGTCGCCAAGGTGAATAGAAACGACCGCAAACTCGCCGTCGTCGCAAACCGGACGCGTAAGCACACGAAGAGCTTCGCGAAGCTCATGCGATTCCTCGATTCGCTCGGCATTCCGATTATTGCGGTCTTGCGCGACAGCCAGAACTTCGTGCATGCCGCCGAGGAAGGCATCGGCATCCACGAGATGCCGCCGTCGCGCGTGCGACCGGAGATCGAGCAGATCGATCGTATCGTGCGGTGGCTCGACGGTTGGGAGGAACGCCGCCGGCGAGCGCTGATGCTGGCGGGCGCCGCGCAACGTCCGCCTTCGGGCATCGCGACGCTCGGTAAGCCTCAGTTAGACTCGGCCTGAACGGCCGCAAACAGTTCCTCGTCGACGTTCCCGCCACTGATGACGACGATCGTCGTCCTTCCCTCGGTGTCGACCCTTTTTGTCAACAGCGCCGCCAGCGCCACTGCCCCGCCCGGTTCGACGACGAACTTGAATTGCCGAAACGCGAATCGCATGGCCGCGCGCACTTCGTCATCGCTGACCGTCAGCCCGCCTGCAACGAGGCGGCGGTTGATCTCGAACGTCAGTTGTCCCGGCATACTCGTCTGCAGCGCATCGCAGATCGAACGTGCATCGCCTGCAACGCTCTCGCGCTGCCCCGATTCGAACGAGCGGGCGGTGTCGTCGAAGGCCTCGGGCTCCACCGTGTAGATGGACGAGTCCTGCCAGCGAGCCTTCAATGCAATCGCGGAACCGGCGGTCAAACCGCCGCCGCCGCAGCAGATCAGGACTTGCTCGGGCCGCACGCCCAGCTCATCGCATTGCTCGGCGATCTCGAGCCCGACGGTGCCCTGCCCCGCGATAATGTGCTCGTGATCGAACGACGGCACGATCTCGGCGCCGCCCTCGGCCGCGATATTTCGCGCGATGGCTTCACGATCGCGCGTGTAGCGGTCGTAGGTCACGACCTTGCCGCCCAGCGCCCGCGTATTTTCGAGCTTTGCCCGCGGGGCGTCCTCGGGCATGACGATCGTGGTATCGATGCCCAGCAGCTTGCCGGCGCAGGCGACGCCCTGAGCATGATTTCCGGAAGACCAGGCAACCACACCCTGCGATGCACGGGCCGGACTGAGCTGGCTCATGAGGTTGTACGCGCCGCGAATCTTGAACGATCCGGTGCGCTGCAGGTTCTCCGCCTTGATGAACACGCGGCCACCCGCGAGTTCGCCGAGCTCGATGGACTCGAACAGGGGAGTTCTGAGGGCGACGCCCGAGATTCGGGCCGCCGCGCGCTCGACATCGTCGATGCCGATCATTCCGACGCGCTGATCAATCGATCCGTTTTCGCCGCGCAGATGAAATCGTTGTCCGAGAGCCCTTTGACCGCGTGCGTCGTGTAGCTCACCGTGCAGCGGCCGTATTCGACCGTCAACACGGGATGATGCCCCTCCGAAATTGCAATCCAGGCCGCCGCATTTGCAAAACCCAGCGTGCGACTGTAGGCGGGAAATTCGAAGCTTCGGGAGATTTCGAGGCCGTGGTCGCTCAAGCTCCAGTCGGGGTGGAGCGCTTCGAGCAGCTTTTCGGCCTGCTGGCGCGAGAGTGGCTCGACGCCGCCCTCGCAGGGCTTGCAGCGTCGCGTTGCGAGATCGTCGGACATGGGCCGATTATAGTATCAACGCCGTAAAAAAACCGGCCCTTGCGGGCCGGCATGCCCGACGTCATCGGGCGGGGCGGAGTTTGGCGGAGATTCAATCGGCCGGGTGCGCTCGCCACCGCCCGTCGCTACTTCGGATTGGACGCCAGCGACGGTGTGTCGTCGACGAACAGTTTCACGCTGACACGGCGTTCGAGCGCATAGCTGTCGGGATTGTCGTCCTGGGCGGGCGACTCACCGTGAGCCCGGTGGCTGATTCGGGTCTCTTCGATGCCGGCTGCCAGCAGCTGCTCGCGGACGAATTGCACGCGTTTCTCCGAAAGCTGCTGGTTGTAGGAGGCATCGCCACGTTCGTCGGCAAAACCGTCGAGTTGCAGGCGGACGCCCGGCATTTTGGCCAGTGAAGCGGCGAGCGCCGTCAGGCGATTGCCCGTCGACTCCGCGAGCCTGTGTTCGTCGGTCCGGAACTTGAGATCCAGCGCGATGCCGGCCTTGAGCAGTTCCAGGAGCTCCGGCCGCGCCATGCGCCGCAATTGTTCCAGTTCGGCATTGGTCGCCTCGATACTGCGCGTCAGCTGCCGCACGTCGTTTTCGAGAGTATCGACCGTATGACCGGCCTCCCCGAGCGACGCGGTCAGGCTCTCGATCTCGTTATCCTGCCGGTGCAGGGTGTCGCCGAGTTTCGCGCCCAGCGCGGCGCCGACGAAAAATCCGACGGGGCCGCCGGCAAGGGCTCCGACGACGCTGCCCGCGCCGATTCCGATCGCCTCTTCTTTTGACGCTGATGCCGCATGAGCCGCGGGCGCCATCATGCTCGCCGCCGCCAGTGCGCCGACGGCAATTTTGCAGATGAGATTTCGCATTACGTGTCCTCCGTTTTCGAATGCCACCGTGGCCTTCGTTGGAGTCAATTACACGTGTGGATTGAGCCCGTGGCGGGCCCGAACGGTGCAGAGTCGCCGATCAAAAGTGACGAATTGTGGCCGCTGATCGTCAATCACGCCGATTCAGGGCAACGAACGTACCGCCGTTTCTGTCACAGAGGATGCGCATCAGCTGCGCGAACTGCCGCGCGGACGGCGGGATGCCGCCGCCGACGCCGAGCAGCGGGAAGCCCACGGCGTGAATGCGCACGAGTCGCTCGCCGGTTTCACTGACCAGGTTCACCGCGTCGATCTGCCGGACGACCCGCTCGACGGAGTTACCCGTGAACTCGTCGCCGAAGACGTAGATGCTTATTTTCTTGTCTGCCGACCAGTAGGCATTGATCGCATAGATAATACCGTCGGCCGGGTTGCTGTCGCTGAACGGCCGCCACGTCCGCATCGTATTGACGATCGCCTGGCGGCGGCCGGGCGTATCGGGAATCCACTTGCCGGCATACTGCTGAAACATGTATTTGCCGTTGTCGTTCATGATCTGCATGCCCTTGACCTGCGGATAGACATCAAGCGTCTCGCTGATTTTTTCGATCGCGCGGTCCCAGTTGAACTGCTGCATGCTGCCGGACGTGTCGACGATGAAGATGACGTACTCGCTGTCCACGGGGATACCGGCAATCGCATCGTCGGGTGCGGCACGATAATAGGGCTGCAGGCGAATCATCTCCTCGGTGAGTCGCTGCTTGACGGTGCGCAGGTTGCCTTCGTCGGCGAGCTTTTCGGATTCCTGCTGCGACAAGCGGTATTGCCCGCGAACGGTGTCGAGTTCGCCCTGCAGTTTCGCGAGCTTCGTCTTCGAGGTCGAGGATTGCAGGCGGACCGATTGCAGCTCGCGCTCGAGCACCGTGGTTTCGCCGCGAATCTCGAACAGCTCCTGTTGCAGGAGCGCGATCAGCGCCTCGAGGTCTTCCTGCGTTTTCTCGATGATGACCGGCTCGTAAATCCGGCTCAGCACCAGCAACAGGATGATGGCGCCGAAGCCACAGCAGATGCAGTCGAGGAACGACAGGCTGAAGGCTTCTACGTTGCGACGGCGTCTCATCCCGGCTTATCCACGGCTGGCGGCCACTACGGCCAGTCCCGGCTGACACTGATCAACGAACCGCCCGAGCGGTAGGCAAGCGTCCAATAAAGTATCGGCGCCTCGTAATCGCCCTCGAGCGGGTACAGCAGGATATTGACCGGCACGCTACCGGGCAGCTCGCGCATGGCATCCCCGAACAGGCGCACGCGCTGCCGGCCCGAGATCGTGGTGCGGTTGCTCGTCGGCGCGTCCATCGTCGGCAGGCCGTCGGCCAGCAGGATGATATTGTCCGGCCGCGGCTCCAGCTCGCGCGCCGCCGCGAAGGCGGCGTGCATGTTGGTGCCGTTTTCGGGGACGGTATTGCGCAGCACGCGTACTGCCTCGTCGAGCTGCGTGTTGTCGTCTGCGCGCAACCAGGTGCCTGCGCTGCCCTTGATCACCGGCTCCACGGTGTTGTTGAACATGTATATCTGGAATTGGCGACCGGGCCGTATCTGCGCCGTCAGCCAGTCCACGGTTGCCACCACCTGGCGCCACTTCACGGAACGCAGCTTGTCCGCCACCGCCATGTTGCGGCGCCGGATGATGTTGACGATCGTGTCGTCGAGCATGCTGGCGGAACGATCCACGAGGATCAGCGTCCGTTCGCCGTCGAGCTTCAGGCCGGTAAGGTACTGGCGCGCGCCCTGGCCCTGTTCGTCGAATTCGCGGATGCGTTCGCCCTCGGCCTGCTCGGCCTGAGCGATTTGCAGTAATCGCGCGACCTCTTCTTCGAGCGATCGTATGTCCGACTGCAGCTGCTCGACGCGCTCGATTTTCGCCAGCGTATCCTTGTCGTAGCGCGACAGCTCGGCGCGCAGCTCTTCGATCAGCGCTATGATTTGCGCTATCTGTCCCTCGGCAGTCTGTTTCTCGGCGTCGAGTTCCTCGATCGTGTTGCGCGCCAACACGAGATTCTTGCGGCCGTCGAGGATCTCCGTCTCGAGACGGGTCGTTTCGGCCATGAGCCGGTCCGGGTCCTTGTCGGTCGTTTCACGGACCTGGGCGTTGATGATCATGAAGAACAGGATGACGGCGCCGAAACCACAGCTCATACAGTCGAGAAACGACATGCTGAAAACCTGCATTTCCCGTCGCTTACGCGCCATGCCCGCTCTCCACGTCGATCAGCTGCAGCTCGAATCCCGGCGTACCGAGTCGCAACAGGTCGCCGACCTGCAGGACCGCGGAGCCATCGACGCGGTGGCCGTTGAGAAACGTGCCATAGCGGCTGAAATCGTGCACGACGCACTGGCCGTTCTCGAATTGCAGCGAACAATGCCTGCGCGACACGCCGGGCATGGCCTGCTGCAAATCGATCCAGCGCTCACCGTCGACCGCCTGCGAACCCAGATTCAATGGGCGGCCATCGATCGCATACGCGGTATTTTCGAACAGGACGTGCGTCGGTTGTCCGCCCCCGGCGGCGGTCTCCGTGGCACTGACGGTCACGGCGCCCTGGTCCCAGGGAAGCTGCCGGATGAGGTTGACCGCCCCGCCCGGCTGCATGTCACGGCATCGCGCCAGCAGCCCGCGAGCGGTCGCCGCGTTTTCGAGCATGAAGACCTCGCCGCCGACGCGGGCCTTGAGCATCTCCGCAAGACCGGGCAGCGCAGCCGCGCGGTCGGTCATCTGGATCGCGGGAGTTTCGCCGGAGCGATACAGCGTGCGCAGTTGGCTGATTATGCGCTGATAGATCGGCGCCGCGGCCGCGATCAGCGTCAGCGCCTCGAGCTCGGCGCCGTGGCGGATGCCCTGGTACTCGATCTCCATTGTCACCGCGCCGCCGGCGGACGCGCTCGCGAGCCACGCCGGCATCCGGTCGAGCAACG
>JBFISV010000010.1:0-21187 GCA_041608415.1 Woeseiaceae bacterium | reverse complement strand
TCCGCCATCGCAGCCGAGCTGGCCGCGCGCGGCATTTTCGTCTGGAGCGGGCACAACTACGCGCTCGAAGCGGCGAGGACGCTCGGCATACTCGAGACGGGCGGCGCTGTGCGCGTCGGACCCGTGCATTACAACACTCGAGCAGAGATCGATACGTTGCTGAACGCCGTCGAGGACATCGTGGGCTGAGCGCAGACGCGCCGACCGCAACGGCCGCCCCGCTGGTCTTGATTCAAAGGCCGCCTTGCGGCGGCGATGGTCGTAATGCAAAGGCCGCCTCGCGGCGGCCTTTGGCTATGGGTGAGATGGGTATCGGATGTCGGCGGTCAGAGAATCCGGGAGGGTTGCTCCATCATCCGTATAAGACCGGCCGGCTCGCGCGATACCTTTTCAATCTCACTAGACATGGATCACCTCCTTCAACTAGTTGGCCCGCCGCTCAGTATGTCGCCCGGACGCCAAAAAGCAAGGAAAAAATACCCAAAAAACAGCGATATGAAAGCGACATCTAATCGGTTATCCTGATCTGCTTGCGGCGCCGGCCGGCGCGGAACCGCGACAGTCCCGCGAAACCGGCGGGGGACATGCACATCGACGCTACGCGCAACGCAGCAGGGCCGGTCCCCGACAGAGAGCGCATCGAGACCCTCGACGTACTGCGCGGCGCAGGCGTACTGGGCATACTCGTCATGAATGTCTACGCGTTCGCGATGCCGTTCATGGCTTACGCCAATCCGCTGATCATGGGCGGCGCCGAGCCCGTCAACATGGCTACCTGGTTTCTTACCCATATCCTGATCGACCAGAAGTTCATGAGCATCTTCTCGATGCTGTTCGGCGCCGGTGTGTTTCTCATGGCGGAGCGGGCGGCTGCCGGAGGCGCGGACGCCACGCGGCTTTTCCTCCGGCGGCAGCTCTGGTTACTCGTCATCGGCCTCGTGCACGCCTACCTGATCTGGTTCGGCGACATCCTGACCTTTTACGCGCTCATCGCGCCCGTCGTCTACCTCTTCAGGCACGCCGCACCCCGCGCGCTCATCGCGGCCGCGTGCCTCGCGCTGCCGGTCGCCGTGCTGACCTCGTACCTGGGCGCGATAGCCGTGCAGGATCTCGAGGTGCGCGCGCAAGAGATCAGCAGCCGACAGGCCGCCGGCGAGGTCATCGGCGAGCAGGAACGCGAGACCCTCGACGCATGGGCCGACGCGCGACAGGTTCTGCTGCCCGGTGCCGATGAACTCGAGGCCGACCTTGCCGCCCACCGCGGCAGCTATGCCGACGTCTTGCATTATCGGGCGGCGGTCGTGCTGTGGCTGCAGCTCGAGGGGCTGCCGTTTTTCGTACTGTGGCGGGCGGGTGGACTCATGTTGCTCGGCATGGCGTTGCTGAAGCTCGGCGTATTGTCCGGTGATAGGACCGCGGGTTTTTACCGGGGACTGACGATCGGCGGGTACCTGCTGGGACTGCCGCTGACGATTTACAGTGCCGTGAATGCCCACGCGCATGCTTTCGACCCGATTTACATGCTGAAGATCGGCGGCATCTACAACTATGTCGGCAGCGTTTTCGTGGCCCTCGGGCACGTCGGGCTCGTTATTCTTATCGTCAGGCGCGGCGCCATGGCGAAGCTCACGGCGCGGCTGGCGGCCGTCGGTCGCATGGCGTTGACGAACTACCTCATGCACTCGATCGTGATGACGAGCCTGTTCTATGGCTACGGGCTGGGACTCTACGGGCAGATTCCGCGCGCCGGCCAGATGGTCTTCGTCGCCGGCCTGATCGGCTTGCAGCTCACGGTCAGCCCGTGGTGGCTCGCACGATTTCGCTTCGGGCCCGCCGAGTGGCTGTGGCGATCGCTGGCCTGCGGGCAGCCCCAGTCCATGCGACGGATCGCCTAGCACGCGGTGGCCTGCGCCGGCCGGGATAGCCGAAAATCACGGCCCGGTCGCGATGATTCCGGCGCATTCGCGTGTATACTTTGTCCGGGTGATGCGCTGCAAGTACGCGTTGAGAAAATGAAAAACAACAGAGTGAGTGAATAATGGCAATCGCAGATCTGAAGAATGTCCTGGCTATTTTTGGCGGCTCCGACATCAGCGAGGAAAAGCAACAGGAGCTTTACAAGGAGACTTTGCTGATGACGCTGGCGCGGGCAGCCAACGCCGACGTCAGCATCCGGGATGCCGAGGTGGAACGGGTCAAGGCCATCCTCAAGGAACATACCGGCGACGACTTCAGCGGCGCCGACATCCGTGTTGCAGCGCGGGAGGAACTGTATGCGGAGGCGACCCTCGTGAAATACCTCGCCAGCGCAAAGAAAAAACTCAGCGAATCACAATGCAGCCACGTCGTTCAGGCGCTGGCGGACGTCTTCCGCAGCGATCAGAACGTCAGTGTGCTGGAAATCGATTTCTTCAACTCCGTGGCGAAATCGCTGGGGGTGACGCCCGCGCAGATTGCCGGCCTCAAGGCGGGCGACGTCTCCGGCTGAGCCGCGGTCGATCGACGCGCCGCATACCGGTAATTGCTGCGCGGGCTCAATCGGCCACAGACTTTTGCCCGGGGTCCACGGTCGCGGTCGACGCCCGCAGGTAGCGGCTGCTGAGAACGCCGCCGATTTCGCGGTACACGACGAATAGACCGGAGGCGATAATCACGATTGCGCCGGCCACGACCCAGCGATCCGGTATTTCATCCCAAATCAAATAGCCGGCCACGGCGCCTCCGACCAGCGCCAGGTATTCGAACGGGGCGAGCATCGCCGGTGACGCGCGCCGGTAACCGTTGATAATGCCGATCCACGCGACCACCGAGCATGCCCCGGCGAGACCGAAAAGCAACCAGCCCGCAAGGTCCGGGGCGCTCCACGTGCCGTCGATCGAAAGCAGGCCCGAAGCGAGCAACGGCCCGACGATGACATAAACGGACAGTGCGAAGCTGTTTTCGGTCTTGCCCAGGTAACGCGCGGTAATGGCGAGACAGGCATAGCAGAATGCGGCGAGCAGTACCGCCGCGGACGCCGCCGTCAACGGGCCGGCGCCGGGTCTCAGGATCAGCAGCACTCCGCCGAAGCCGATCGTGACGGCAAGCCAGCGTCGCCAGCCGACCGATTCGCCAAGAAACGGTACGGATAGCGCCGTTACCATGAGCGGTGCCGTGAATCCCAGCGTGAGTGCGTTCACGAGCGGCATTTGCGACAGCCCGTAAAAGAATCCGAACATTGCGCCGCTGGCAAGCACTGTTCGCAACAGGTGCCATGGCCAGCGCCGGGTCGCCAGGCTCCCGAGGCCGCCGAACTGCTTCGCGAGCAGCAGGAAAATGGACAGGCCCGCGACACTGCGCAGCAATACGAACTGCTCCAGTGAATAGCGGGCGAGCAGAGATTTCGCGCACAGGTCCAGGCCGAGGCCACCGGCTATGCCGAGCAGCAGCCAGCCAATCGCCTTGCCGACGGAATCGGCATGAATTTCCTGAACCATCGATGAATTCCACGAGCTTGCGCCCTCGAGCGGCCGGCCATCATCGCATGCAGCAACGGGGCGGGCTCGAAAATTCAGCTTCAATTCATGCGCCGCAGTGTCAAATGGTCACATCCATGACGGCAACGGAGCAAACGACAATGGCAACGGCTAAAGGAATGACACTCCGGACGCGACTGGCATCGGCCGCGGCTGTTTCCCTGTTCTGGGGAACGCCGGGGGCGGCGGCCCTGGCGGCTGACGGGGAATTGCGCGTCTCCGAAAGCTCGTATTTCAGCGCCGCGGGCCGCGAGCAGGCGGCGCCGAATCGCGTGACGACGGATTCACTCGATCCGCGGGCGACGCACGGCAAACGCAGCGCGGCTGCCGCCGCGGTACGGGAATCACCGCGGCGCGCGCCGCAAAAGGCCAATACGGATTTCTGGTTCTATGCGGCCGACGTCCAACTGTTCGCCGACGATGACGGCGACGGTTACTACTACGGCATCGACCTCCTGTTCGACGCCGACACGTATTTCGAATATGCCGACGTGTATGCCGTCGTGTACCTGAGTTTCGAGGGCGGTCCGTGGACCGAATATGCCGCAACCGATTCGTTCGCGATCGAGGGCGCGAGTGGCGACGACGAATACGTCATCGTGACGGAACTGCTGGCCGGCTATCCGAGCGGCAGCTACGACCTGCTCATCGAACTGTTCGATGCATGGGACGATACCTTCGTCGCGGACATCGGTCCCGCCGACTCGTCGGGTCTCGCGAACCTGCCCCTCGAGGACGCGGAGCGCGATGTTCCCGCGATCGCAACGCGTACCGTCGTGGTGAGCCAGGGCGGCGGCGGCGCCGCGGGCTGGCCGTTCGTCACGGTCGCCGGGATGCTGGCCCTCGGTCTCGCCGCGCTCAGGCGTCGCGGCCGGCTGCCGGCTGCGGCGCAGGAACGGCGCGCGCGGCGCGGGCCGTTCGCGTAACCCTGCGCCCCCAGGCCGCGAGGTTGTCGAAGTAGACGTACAGGGCCGGGACGACGAGCAGCGATACGACGGTCGAGAACGCGAGGCCGCCGATGATCGCGCGCGCCATCGGGTAGTAGGGCGGGCCGTCGCCCCCGATCTGGGTGGTGCCGAGCGCAAGCGGAGCGAGGCCGACGATGGTCGTCGCGACGGTCATGAGGATCGGCCGCAAACGGTCGCGGCCCGCCGTGACGATCGCATCGTGACGCGGCATGCCTCGTAAGCGCAGGTTATTGATGTGGTCGACGAGCACGATGCCGTTATTCACCACGACGCCGATCAGTATCATGATGCCGATCATCGCCATGAACGAGAACGTCGTCCCGGTTGCGGCAAAAAACAGGAACACGCCGAATACCGAGAACAGAATCGAACCGAGAATGATCGAAAACGGCAGCAACAGCGACTCGAACAGTGCGGCCATGACCAGGAAAATGCAGGCGATGCCCAGCAGGATGTTCTGCACCATCATCTGCTGCGTTTCGTCCTCGCGTTCGAAACCGCGCCCGAATTTCCAGCCGTAGCCGGGCGGCAGGTCAAATTGCTCCATCAGGCGCTCGACTCTGGGCTTGACGCCGTCGAGCGAGAGTTCGTCGTCGAGCGTCGCGGACAGTACGACCGCGGTCTGGCGGTCGATGCGCCGGATCGTGTCCGGCGAGCGGCCGACGCGCAGCGTTGCGACGCTGCCGAGCGATATTCTCTCGCCCGCGGGTGTGATCAGCGGCAGGTCCGCGAGTTGCTCTATGCTCTGCCGGTCATTGTCGCGGAAGGTGACCCTCACGGCCACCTCGCCGGTCTCGCCGCGGAATTCGCGCAGGTTTTCACCACGCATGGCGATGCTGATCGACTGGGCGATGTTCGCGGCCGTCATGCCGACGAGGGCGGCGCGATCCCGATCGATGATGACGCGCACCTCCTTTTCACCGGCCTCGGCATCGCTTTGGATGTCTTCCAGCCCCTCGATGGTTGCGAGGGCGCGCGCGACGTCGAGACTCAGCGCGTTGAGTAACTCGGTCGAATCGCCCATCAGTTGCATCGAGAATCCCTCGCCGCCGCCCTGCTGGTCGAACTCGAAGCTGGGTTTGCCGATCGCGATCGTCGGCAGCCCCGCGGTGATTTTCTCGATGATCTCCGCCGTGGACAGCGTCGCGTCCTCCTCGTCGGTCAGCAGGATCGTCGATTCCGCCCGTCCCTGCTCGTAATAGCTGTACACCGAGCGGATATCGAACGCCTCCTTGTTGGCGAACAGGTAGTCCTCGATCGTGTCGACCGTTGCCTCGATGCGTTCGAGCGCATGCTGGCCCTCGATGTGGTAGGGCATGAACAGGCGCCGGCCGACGTCCTGCGGGAACATGTCGAACTTGACGAGTTTGAGCGCCATCGGCGCAACGCCGATCAGGCAAATGAGCGATATTCCGAGCGCCGTCCACCATAAGTGGCCGAGTTCCCACTCGAGACTCGCCGTGTAACGCCGCGTCAGCCGATCCATCAGTGCGCCGGCCTGCGGCCGCGGCGGCACCTTGACGCGAGCCGCGAGCATCGGCACGAGCGTCTGCGCGAGCAGCAGCGACGCGAGCAGCGCGACGATGATCGTAATGGCGACGTGAGTGAGGAACACCATGACATCGGCTTTTACGCCGAAGATGATCGGCGCGAACACGATGATCGTCGTCGCGGTGCCGGCAATGACGGCGAGACCGACTTCGTTGACGCCTTTGATGGTCGCCTCGTAGGGCCGGTCGGGAGCGTCGGTTCGGCTGCGAAATATGCTCTCCGTAACGACGACGGCGTTATCGACGAGCATTCCGACCGCGAGCATGAGTCCCATCATTGACAGGATATTGAGCGACAGCCCCGCGAAATACAGCGCGCCGAGCGTGATGAGCAACGAGAACGGCACGGCGGCCATGACGATCAGCGTCGTCGATACCTGTCTCAGGAACAGGTACAGCACGATGATTGCGAGCAGGCCGCCGACGAGTCCGGCATTCAGGAGGTCCGACAGCGAATCGCGCACCGAGTCGCCCTGGTTGTCGAGCGGAAAGATGTTGATTCCCTGCATTTGCGGCAGGCGGCCGATCTCCTCGACCTCGGCAATCACCCGGTCCGTCACGTCGACGAGATTCGATCCCGTCGCTTTGTTGATCGCCACGCCGATCGCGTAGTCGCGATCGAGGTGGCGGCCGTAGTTGCGCTCCGGCGTCCTGAGCTGGATGTCCGCGACGTCGGCGAGGCGCAGGCCGTCGGCGTTGATGACGAGATTGCGGATCTCGTCGACCGAGGTGAATTCGCCGCGCGGCCGCACGCTGAGCCGTTGATCGCCGCTCGTGATGCGCCCGGCACTGACGGCGAAATTGCTGCTCACGAGCATTTCCTGCAAGCGGGTGGCGTCGACCTTGTACGCGGCCAGGGCCTGCGCGCGCAGCAGAATGCGAATCTCGCGAGGGTCGACTCCCTGGAGTTCGACGCGTGAAACGCCGTCGAGCCGCTCCAGGCGCCGCTTCAGCAGGCGGTCGAGCAGGTCGTAGCTGCCCGACAGGTCGCGCTCGCTCGAAATCCTGAGCTGCAGCACGGGCTGATCGGCGAGCGAGCCCGTGAACACGAGCACGCGCCGGATGTCTTCGGGCAGTTGATGCCGGATGCCGTCTACCTTGGAGCGCGCCTCGATCCCCTTCGCGCCCATGTTCTGGTCCCAGTCGAACTGCAGGAAGATCTGCGAGCGGCCCTCGTCGGAACTCGACAGCATGCGTTCGACACCGGACAGGGTGGCCAGCGCCTCCTCGACCGGACGCGTGATCAGGCGTTCGATTACTTCGGGTGTCGATCCGGCGTAGGGAATCTGTATGAACATCCCCGGGAATTCGATGTCCGGAAACTTCTCCAGCGGCAGCAACCGCGAGGCAATCAGGCCGATCATCGCGAGGGCGACGAACACGACGATCGTCGTGACCGGGCGTGCGAGCGCGATCTCCGTATGTCTCATGCGCGCGACCCCGCCGCCGCCGCCACGGGCCAGCGTTTGCGGTCGAGCAGCGAGTAGACGACCGGTATCACGACGAGCGTGAGCAGCGTGGACACGAGCAGGCCGCCGATGACCGTGATCGCCATCGGCGCGCGCACCTCCGAGCCTTCGCCGAGGCCCAGCGCCATCGGCAGCAGCCCCATCGCCGTCGTCAGGGACGTCATCAGGATCGGTCGCAGCCGCGCCGCTCCCGCCTCCATGATGGCATCTCTCTGCGCCATGCCCCGCGAGCGGAGCTGGTTTATCAGGTCGACGAGCACGATCGCGTTATTGACGACGATACCCGCCAGCATGATGACGCCGATGAGCGCGACGATGTTCACGGTGGTGCCCGTAACGAACAGCGCGAGCACCGCGCCAACGAGGGCGAGCGGAATCGTGAACAGGATCACGAACGGATGGATCAGCGATTCGAACTGCGAGGCCATGACGAGATAGACGAGGAACACCGCGAGCGCGAGCGCGAAGCGCATCGACGTGAATGACTCCTGCATTTCCTCGCTCTGGCCCGAGACCGTCGCGCTGATGCCGCTGGGCAGGGGCGTCTGCCGCACGATGCGGCGGGCCTCGGCGGCGGCCGCTCCGAGGTCGCCGTAGGCGACGTTCGCCGTGATGACCTGAACGCGCTGCTGGGCGACGCGGCGGATTTCGGACGGTCCCTTCGATATCGAAACGTCCGCGACGGCATCGAGCGTCACCGGGCGGCTGGACGCCGGGTTGACGATGAGGCGGCGGATCTCGTCGATGCTCGACTGGCGGGTGTCGATGCTGCGTACGAGCACGTCGACCTTTTTGTCGCGCCAGGTGTATCGCGTCGCGATTTCTCCGCGAACGTTCGTAACGACGCGATCCGCGATATCGCGCACCGCGAGGCCGAGCTTCGCCGCGCGTTCCTGGTCGAACACGATCTGGATCTCCGGATTACCGCGCTCCACGGTCGTCCTGATGTCGGTGAAGCGATCCGACGCCGCCATCGCGCGTTCGACGTTGCGACCGACCGTCGCGAGAGCATCGAGGTTGTAGCCCGATATCTCGACCGCGAGCGGGCTCGCGAACGACATCAGCGACGGCCGCGAAAACTCGTACTGGACGCCGGGAATTCTGGCGAGTTCGAGGCGCATCGCGTCCATCGTTCTGCTTTCCTCGTCGCGCCCCGCGCCGGGACCGAGCACTATGCTCAGGCTTCCGGTATTGTCGCCGGCGTCGACCGGGTTGGCGTCGAGACGATTGCCGGTGCCCGCGACGGAGAAGTCCAGGGTGACGGCGTCGATGTCCGCGGTGGCGCGCTGCGCCGCCTGGATCGCGCGATCCGTCTCGGCGAGCGGTGCCCCGGGCGGCAGGCGCAGATCGACGGTGAATTCTCCCTGCGAGAATTGCGGAATCAGCTCGCTGCCGAGCCGCGGCAGCAGCGCCATGGTCGCGAGAAAGACCGCTATGCTGCCGACGAGGATGACGGCGCGGTGATCGAGCGACCAGGACAGCGTGCCGGGATAGACCGCCGCCGCGACGCGATTCAGGCGCTGGAAAATCCACGTCGGCACCCAAAGCAGCGCCCAGAACAGCCAGCGCAGGGCCCCGAACCCGAGTGCCCCGTAGCCGAGGAGCTGTGCGACGCCGCGCGTGAAGCGGCCGGCCGGCGCGCGCTCGTCGCCGCCGGCGTAACGGCTGCGCGTACCGAGTGCGGCCAGCATCGGAATCAGCGTCAATGCGACGAGCAGTGACAGGCCGAGCGCAAACGTGACCGTCAGCGCCTGATCGCGAAACAGCTGCCCCGCGATTCCGGATATGAACACCATCGGGAAAAATACGGCGATGGTCGTCAGTGTCGCGGCGAATACCGCCGACGCCACTTCGGCCGTGCCGTTTTGCGCGGCTTCGAGTATGCCCTGTCCCTGTTCCTTCTTGCGCACTATGTTTTCCAGCACGACGATCGAGTTGTCGACGAGCATGCCGACGGCCAGGGCGATTCCGCCGAGCGACATGATGTTCAGCGAGACGCCGTTAAGGTACATCAGCATGAACGTGCCGATTACCGATACCGGGATCGCGACGCCGACGATGGCCGTCGCACGTGCATCACGCAGGAAGCCGTACAGGACGATGATCGCGATGATGCCGCCGAGAATCGCCGCGCTGCGGACGTCGTTGACGGCGCCCGAAATGAATCGGGACTGATCGTGTATCTTGATCAGCTCGATATTTTCGGGCAGCGTTTCGCGAATCTGCGTGAGGCGCTGCTCGATGCGTTTCGCCACCTGCACGGTATTCGCATCGCCTTCCTTGTAGACGGCGAGTTCGACGGACTCGCGACCCCTGACGCGCGTAATTGCTTCGCGTTCCTTGTAACCGCGCTGCACGGTCGCGACGTCGCGAAGATAAACGGGACGATCCGCAACGTAGGCGACGATCGCGTCGCTGAACTCGTCGACGGTGCGAAATTCGTTGAGCGTTCGCACGAGAAAACGCTGGTCGCCTTCCTCGAGCCGGCCCCCGGACAGGTTGACGTTTTCGGCGCGAATGCGTGCGGCAATCTCGTCGATACTGATGCCGAGCTGCGCCAGCTTTTGCTGGTCCGCCTGGATCTGGATCTCGTCTTCGAGTCCGCCGCTCACTTTGACCGCGGCCGTTCCCTCCTCGGCTTCGAGGTCGTTTTTTATGCGGTCTTCGGCGAGCCGGCGCAGGGCCTTGAGCGGTGCATCGCCGGCCTGAGCGCTGGCCGCCGAATCTTCGGCATGCAACAGTCCGAGACGCATGATCGGTTCGGACGCAGGGTCGAAACGCAGCAGCAGCGGCCGTGAGGCCTCGAGCGGCAGCAGCAGCACGTCGAGCTTTTCCCTGACGTCGACGCCCGCGATGTCCATGTCCGTGCCCCAGAGGAACTCGAGCGTGACGTCGGACTGGCCGGAGCGCGATACCGAGCGGACCAGCCTGACGTTGCGTATCACGCCGACGGCTTCCTCGATCGGTTTCGTCAGCAGGCTTTCTATCTCGAGGGGCGCGGCGCCGGTAAGCTCGGTGCGGATCGTCAGCGTAGGATAGGAAATATCGGGGAGCAGGTTCAGGTTCAGGCGCGACAGGGACACCATGCCAAACAGCCCGATAGCGACCGTGAACATCACGATCGTGACGCGACGTTCGGTCGCAATCTCAATCAGTCGTCGCATCGCCTGCACCCTCCGCCGGCTCCGGATTCGAGGTTTTCGCGAGTCCTTCCGAATCGGCTGCGTTGATGACATTCACCCTGGCGCCGGGTTTCAGCCCGAGCTGGCCGACGACGACGACGTGTTCGTCCTCGCCTATGCCGCTCGCGATTTCGACCATGCCGCGATTGCTGTAGCCGGTAACGACGGTCCTGGCGACCGCGGCGCCGTCCTCGACGACGAATACGCTCGCGGTGCCCAGGTCGTCGACGATCGCGCTGCGCGGGACCTGCAGTACGTCCGTGTGCCTGTCGTAGACGATGCTGATGCGCGCGAACATACCGGGCTTGATGCGGCGCGTGTCATCGGATATTTCAATCGTTACCTTGAAGGTGCCGGTTACGGGATCGACGGTCGGGCCGACCCGCGTCACGCCGGCCCTGATTGGCGTACCGGGCAGGGAATCGATGTCGATGACGACCGGCTGGGCGGGCGCGATGTTGTCGAACTCGCGCTCGGGAACGTGCAGGTAGGTCACGAGCGGGTCGTAACCGGTGACCCGGAATACCGGGTCGTTGACGGACAGCGTGTTGCCGAGCTTGATGTAGCGGGCCGAGACGACGCCGTCGATCGGTGCCCGAATCTGCGTGTAATCGAGTTCGAGGCTGGCGAGATTGTAGGACGCCTGCAGCGCTTGCATTTCGAATTTGATTCTCTCGAAGTCGCCTTCGCTGATGAGGCCCTTGTCCCTGAGATTGACGTTGCGCTCATAGTCGCGCTTGAGCTTGTCGAGGCGCGCCCTGGATTCGTTGAGTTCGAGCCGCAGGCGATCGCCGTCCAGGCGCGCGAGTAGCTCACCTTTTTTTACCTCGTCGCCTTCCTCGACCTCGATGCTGCGCACCTCGCCCGCAACCTTCGCGATGACGTCGGCTTCGGCGAAGGCTTCGATCGGCGCAGTACCGGTGTAGACGGCGTAGACGTCGCCACGCGTCGGCGTTGCGGTCTCGACGGGGATCGGCGGCGTCTCCTCGTCCTCGTCGCCGTCGATCCCGGCTCCGCAGCCGGCCAGCAGCAGTCCGCAGAGCAGCGCGACGGTGCCGCGTCGAATTGGCGTCATGTATCGTTCCCCTGTGCGATCGCGCCGTCTCGAATCGGGCGGCTTGTTGATCTCTGAGCCGGCGGCTGTCACCGCTCAGCCTTTGGACGGTTCCGGATCGTCGAGATTCGCGAGTACCTTGCTGCCGTCGCGCAATGCCTGCTGGCCGACGACCACGACACGTTCATTGTCCAGAAGGCCGCTCAGGACTTCAACGCGGCCGTCCGAGATGATGCCGGTTTCGATCCGGCGGCGCGCGACCGCGCCGTCGTTGACGACGTAGACCGAGCTCTCGTCGTCTTCCCGGACCAGCGCCTGCAAGGGAATCGTCAGCGCGTTCGAATGTTTTTCATATGCGATGCGAAAGCGGGCGAACATCCCCGGCGCGAGCCTGCCTGCGCCGTTGTCGATGAAGGCCGTCGCGCGAAACGTGCCGTTACGCACGTCGATCGTCGGGCTGATGCGGACGATTTCGGCGGCAAAGCGCACGTTCGGCAGCGAATCGACCTCGAGCGTCGCCACGTGGCCTGCGGCGAACTTGCTGAGCTCGGATTGCGGAATGTTCAGGTACGCCACGAGTTCGGCCGTGTCGGTAATGCGGAACGCTTCGTCACCCGATTTCAGGGTCTGGCCGAGCTTGACGCGGCGTTCGGACACGTAGTCCGAAATCGGCGCGCGGATGTTCGCATAGCCGTGATCGAGTTTCCGCAGCTCCCAGGTCGATTGCAAAGCCTCGAGTTCGTAGCGCAGGCCGTCGAACATGGCCTCACTGACCAGTCCGCGGCGGTTCAGGTCGAGGTAACGGCCGTACTCGCCGCGCGCCTTGTCGAGGTCCGCTTTGGCGGCGAGCATCTCGAGACGCAGGCGCTCGCCGTCGAGCCGGGCGAGCACCTGGCCCTGCTGCACGCGGTCGCCTTCTTCGACCAGCAGTTCGACGACCTCACCCGGCACCCGCGCGAGCGCCGGCGCGTCGCCCTCGGAACCGATCGTCGCCGTCGCCTCGTAGGTTGCGAGAATATCGGCGCGTTCCGGGGTCGTTGCCTCCACCGGCACGGGTGCGTCCTCGTCCGCGCGGTTCGCCCCGGGCATGCCGGCCTGCCCGGTGCCGCAGCCGGCGAGGCCCGACACGGGGCCCGCCGCGAGGATCGAAACCAGAATTCTGCTGCACGTCATGTCGCTCGCCGTCGCCACTACTTTGGTGTTTTAGTTAAGTATAACACTAGATCAGTAAAAGGCAATGCCCGGCATGCCCCCAACCGGGCGGGCCCGCGAGACCGCCTGTTCGTTCGGCCCCGGTGCCTGTTAGATGCCCGGCGGCCGCATTTGGATGCAGGTAACGGTCACAATATCAGCCCGGCGCGGTGCCGACGGCTGTTTTTGCGGCGCGCCGGGTGCGAGCGTGACGCCGCGCCGAGAGTTGCGCCTGGACCAGGAGCAGGCTCGGCGTCAGAAACAGCGTCAGCAGCGTCGCGAACGCGAGTCCGCCGGCGACCGAGGAGGCGAGTTGTATCCACCACTGCGAACTCGGCGCACCGATCGACACCTGCCGTTCGAGCAGGTTGATGTTGATGCCGAGGACCATCGGCAACAGCCCGATGATCGTCGTCACGGTGGTCAGCAACACGGGCCGCAGGCGAATCGCGCAGGTGCGCAGGACGGCGTCGTAGGCCGCGGCGCCGCGTGACCGGAGCACGTTGTAGGTGTCGATGAAAACGATGTTGTTGTTGACGACGATGCCCGCGAGCGTGATGACGCCGACGCTCGACATGATGACGCCGAAAGGCCTGTCCATGACGAGGTGACCGAGCAAAACGCCGCCCGTCGAGAACACCACCGCCGTGAGAATCAGGAACGCCTGGTAGAGGCTGTTGAACTGCGTCACGAGGATAATCGCCATCATCGCGAGCGCCATCAGCATCGCGCGATTGAGGAATCGCTGGTCCTCCTGCTGATCCTCGATCGTGCCGCGGAACTGCATGCTGACGCGCGGGTCGATGCCGAGTTCCGGCGCCTTTGCGGACAGTTCGGCGATAACGTCCATCGGCAGAAAATCGGGCAGCACATCGGCCTGCAGCGTGATCGTGCGCCGCCGATCCGTGCGATGGATCGTGCCGACTTTCTGTGCCGGCACGCGCTCGACGAAGATGCTGATCGGCACGAGGCCGTTCGCGGTCGGAATCCTCAGTTCGTCGATCTGTGCGAGCGTGCGGTTGTCGCTGGGGTAACGGACGCGTATTTCGATTTCTTCGTCGCTGTCGTCGGGGCGGTACTCGCCGATCTTGATGCCGTTGGTGACGAGTTGCACCATCGCGCCGACCAGCGCGACATCGGCGCCGAATCGCGCGGCCTCCGCACGGTCGACTTCGATCCGCCATTCGATGCCCGGCAGGGGCAGGTTGTCTTCGATATTGAGGATGGCCTCATGCCGCTCGAGTAGGGACCGCATTTTCGCGACCGACGCCGTAAGTGCCGCATCGTCGCGCGACGAAAATTCGATAAAGATCGGCTTGCCCTGCGGCGGGCCCGGGTCGGGTTTACGCGTTTCGATGACGATGCCGGCGAGGTCCGCCGTCATGTCGCGAATCTCGGCGAGGATCAGGTCGGCCTTGCGCCGCCGATCCCAGTCGACGTAGGTCAGCGTCATCGACCCGATGCGGTCTTCCGCAGCGTCGTCGCCGCTGCCGGTCTTCGTGTACAGGTATTCGATTTCGGGCATGTCCAGCACGCGCGCTTCGACCTGCCGCACGAGGAAGTCTTTCTCGTCGATCGACAGGTCGCCGCGCGCATGAATGTCGATCATGCCGAAAGGCTGCTCGACCTCGGGAAAGTATTCGACGCCGCGCCCGAGGGCGAAGAACGCCGCGTAAATGGCCAGCAGCAGCCCCGTTACGGCCGCCACGTTGCGCCACGGGTGTACGAGCGAGCGCTTGAGGAAGCGAATATAGCGGCCGGTCAGGCCCGAGACGGTGTCGAGGTCGCCGGTCTCGGCCGCCGCCAGGTTGCGGCGCGCCGCGGCGCTGACGGCCCCGGTCTTGCCGAACAGAGAGCCCAGCGTCGGCACGAACAGCAGCGCCATCACGAGCGATGCGGACAGAACGGCGATCAGCGTGATCGGAAGGTATTTCATGAACTCGCCCGACATGCCCGGCCACAAGGCGAGCGGCACGAACGCCGCGAGCGTCGTACAGGTCGAGGCAATGATCGGCCAGGCCATGCGGATCGCCGCACGCGAATACGCATCGTGACGCGACTCGCCCTCGGCCATCCGGCGGTCGGCCATTTCCGTGACGACGATCGCGCCGTCGACCAGCATGCCGACGGCCATGATCAACGCGAACAGCACCATCATGTTGATCGTGACGCCGAAAGCGCCGATCAGCAGGATGCCCATGAGGAAACTCCCCGGGATGGCGACGCCGACCAGCGATGCGGAGCGGATGCCGAGTATGCCGATCACGACGATGAAGACGAGCAGTACGGCGATGAGGACGTTGTTCTGCAATTCGGTCAGCATCTCGTTGACGTCGTCCGACTTGTCGCGCGACGCTACGATGTCGATTTCTGCGGGCCACTGTGCGCGCGCCTCTTCGATGAGCGCATTAACCTCGGCCACCGTGTCGATGACGTTTGCACCGGCGCGCTGGATGACCTCCATGGCGAGCGCCGGCTTGCCGTTGAGCCGGGCGTAACTTTCCGCGTCCTTGAAGGTGCGGCGGACATCCGCAATGTCCTTGAAGTGCACGACGCGCTCGCCGATCGCCTTTATCGGCATGTTGAGAACGTCCTCGGCATTTTCGACCACGCCGGGAACCTTGACCGGGAAGCGGCCCTCGCTGGCCTCCAGCGACCCGGCGGCAACGAGCCGGTTGTTGAGGCTCAGGAATTCGATGATCTGCGCCTGGTCGAGACCGTAGCTCTCCATCGCGAGCGGATCGACGATGACTTCCATCAGCTCCTCTCGCGCACCGACGAGATTGGCTTCGAGCACGCCGCTCAGGCCCTCGAGTTTTTCCTTGAGATCCCTGGCGATCGTCGTCAGGGTCCGCTCGGAAACGTTGCCGGCAAGGTTCAGCACCAACATGGGATCGCTGCGCGACATCGTGACTTCGGTCACGGTCGGCTCGTCGGCCTCGCTCGGGATTTCGGCCTTCGCCTTGTCCACCTTCTCGCGAACGTCCTGCAGCGCCTCGTTGGTATCGATTCCCGCATCGAACTCGACCAGCACGTTGGCCCCGCCCTCGTATGCGGTGGAGGTCATCTCCTTGATGCCCTCGATCGAGCGCAGCTCCTGCTCCACCGGCCGAACGAGCAGTCGCACCGCGTCCTCGGGAGAAATGCCCTCGTAGCGAATGCTCACGTAAATGTTCGGAATCTCGATGTTCGGCTCCGCCTCTTTCGGGATCGTCAGATAGGCATAGAGGCCCGCGATCAGCACGACGACGAGCGCCAGTACCACCGTTCGCGAGCGCGACATCGCGGCTTCGATGATCTGCATCGGGGTCAGTCCGCCTCCGCCCGGATCGCGACGGCCGTGTCCACGTCACTCTCGGGTACCGCGCGGACCACGGCGCCGCTGGGCACGAATCCCTGTCCCACCGTGATGATGGTCGCGGTCGGCGGCAGTCCGGCAACCCAGACGCCGTCGTTCGTCGCGAGCGCAATGTCGGCTACGACGAACTCGACCCTGCCGGCATCGTCCACGATCTTGACGCCGACGTTGCCCGCATCGTCGAGCGTGAGTAGCGCGGGCGAGATGCGGTGGGCGAGTACGGTCTCCACGGGAATGCGCAACTCGGCCGTGCCGCCGGCGCGCAGCCGGCCGTCGGCGTTGTTCACTTCGAGCTCGACGGCGAAGGTGCGCGTCGCTTCGTCGGCTACCGGCGCCACGTAGCGAATGCGCCCGTGCACGGTCTGGCCCGTCGCGAGCCGGGCTTCGGCCCGGACACCGACGTCGACGTGCTGCGCGTCGAACTCCGACAGGTTCGCCGAAACGATGATCGTCCGGTTGTCGACGAAGGTCGCAACCGGATCGCCCCGTTTCACGAAGTCGCCCTGTTCGACCAGCCGCTCCGAGAGCGCGCCATCGAACGGTGCGCGCACGCCCATGTAGTCGATGTCGAGTTCCGCCCGCAGGCGTTCCGCCTTCGCCGCCTCGAGCGCCGCCTCGGCTTCCTTGAGCTGCGCTTCGGAGACATAGCTCGACGACACGAGTTTCCGCCGGCCGGCATACTCGACCTCGCGCTGGGTGACGGTCGCGACCGCCTCGGCGAGACGCGCATGCCGGTCGCGCGCATCGAAGCCGACGATGAGGCTGCCGCTCGCGACGTTGCTGCCGCGCGGCGCCCCGATTTCCACGACGCGCCCGTCGGTCTCGGCCGACAACTGCACGACGCGTGCGGGCGCCGTCTTGCCGTTGACCGAAATGCTTCGCTGCACCTGCTCTGCGGACTGCGTGCGTACACGCACACTGCTCGCCTCGCGGGCGGATTCGGGCGTTGCCGCGCCCGGCGCCGGATCCGCGTGTTCACGGTCGAACCGGCCGGACAAGAGCCAGGCGCCGATCAACAGCGCAACGGCGGCCGAAATGAGCCACGAGCGCCTGTTCCTGAATGAATCCGATTTCATGTTACGAATATCCCGTCGCAGAGTTTGGGTGTCGGTCGCGTCAGCCCGCGGCATTGCGCAGTGAATCGTCACGGCCGGTCAACAAATGCGCATTCTCCACGACGTACTGCTTCATCGTGTGCGTGACGGCTTTGCCGAAGCCGCAAACGAATCGCATGCCCGGCGACCAGTCGGTCGTCGAGGACGCTTCGAATTCCTCGAACATCGCGACGTAGCGTTCGATTTCCCGGAGCCGGTTCGCGAGCACGGTTGCGACATGTTCGGGAGGCATCAGGTGTGCGAACCACATCGTCGCGAGGAATTCGGAGCGAACCTTGTGGCCGGGATTCGGGTCCATGAGGGCCTGGCGCAGGTATTCGAGCCCGGTCGCGGTGATTCGGTAGACTTTGCGGTCGGGTTTGCCGTCCTGCGGAATTTCGCGGCACTCGACGAGGTTTTCTCGCGCGAGCGACGACAGGGCCGGATAGATCGACCCGTAGCCGGCCGCAAAAAAATGTGCAAACGTCGACTCGAAGTGTTTCTTGAGGTCATAGCCGGAAGCTTCGCCATCGGACAGCATTCCGAGGCATACGGTCTTTACATCCACTAGCATCTCGTCCGGCCCCGGTGGGCCGCATATATCGGAGCGATGCATTATATCCATCCGATATATAAAGTCCAGCGCTTGTCACAACGGGATACATCTCGATAAAAGTGATTGAAAACAGACAATTAGTGCGAGCCGCGCGGAACGATGCGGTAGCGACGGCCAACGAAACCAGTGCGAGGCCCCGCCGATGGGCATGCTGAGCACGCTGCTCGGTGCGCGCCTGCCGCCGCGCTATCAGCAATTCTTCAAGCTGCCCGAGCGCCGCTCGTCCTCGGCCGTCGTCGATACGGCGGATACCCTGCTTGGCCGCAGCGCGGCCGCGTGGCTCGCGGCCAACGAGGCCGCGAACGGCGTCTGCCGCCTCTATGTCGGCTCTGACGCTCTCGAAGTCCGTTTGCGCCTCATCGAACTCGCGGAGTCGACGATCGACATCCAGAGTTACCTCGTGCGCGACGACCTGAGCGGCAACCTCATCGCGATGGGCCTGATCGAGGCGGCCAACCGCGGCGTGCGGGTGCGCCTGCTCATGGACGATGCGCTGACCCAGCCCGTCGACCCCGGCCTGCTCGCATTGGGCGAACACCCGGACATCGAAGTGCGTGTCTTCAATCCGTTCCCGCGGCATCGATCGCGATTCGTGAGTTTCATCGCGAACTTCAACCTGCTCAACCGCCGCATGCATAACAAGTCGTTCACTGTCGACAGCCAGGTTACGATCGTGGGCGGCCGCAACCTGGCCGACGAATATTTTCAATCGAGCCGGACGAGCGAGTTTCTCGACGAAGACCTGCTCGCGATCGGCAACGTCGTGAGCGAGGTATCGAGCGGTTTCGACGAGTACTGGAACACGCGCGAATCCACGCCGATCGAGTTCCTCGGCAAGGCGCAGGCGCTGCCGTCGATCGACGAAATGATGCAGGAGGGGCAGCGCTTCATCAGCCAGTACGCCGAGCAGCGCGCGGTCGAGACGCGGCAAAGAAGGCCCCAGCTGACGTTCGGCGGGGACGGTCTGCCGCTGGTCGCTGCCGATGCGAGGCTGATACTCGATCATCCCGACAAGGTGCGCGGACTCGTGCGCCGCAGAGTCGGAGAAACGACCGAACACCTGCGGAAGATGGCGACCGAGGCCAGCCGCGAGCTGATCGTCGTATCGCCGTACTTCGTGCCGCTGCGGGCGGGGGTCGAACTGTTCGCATCGCTCGTGGGGCGCGGTGTACGCGTCGTCATCGTGACGAATTCACTCGCGTCCACCAATCATTCCAGCGTGCATGCCGTGTATGCGCGCTACCGCAAACCTTTGCTCCGCAAAGGTGTCGAACTCTACGAACTCAGGAAACGGGTCGAATCGACGGTGGCTACGAACGACTTCCCGGTCGATGTTACATTGCACTCGAAGGTGGCAATCGTCGATCGCAGCGAATTGTTCGTCGGCTCTTTCAATCTCGATCCGCGTTCGCTGTACATCAATACGGAAATGGGCATGGCGGTGAGTTCCGGGAAACTTGCGTCGGAGATGACGGAGTCGATCGAGCGACTGTTGCCGACGCTCGCCTACCGTCTCGAGCTGACGGCGTCGCGCAAGATCAGCTGGTCGTATCGGCGCGGCGACGTCACGCAGGTGCTGCACACGGAGCCGCATACGACGATCTGGAGACGCATTTCGACGTGGCTCATGAGCTTGCTGCCCATCGAAGGGCAGATGTAGTCGCGTGACGACCCGTCCTCAACGGCGTAAATGGCTCCCTCCGGTGGTCGGCTGCCTGCTGCTGGCCGCGCGGCTCGCGAGTGCCGATCTCGAGTTCGTGGTGAAAGGCATCGAGGACCCGCTGCGGGCGAACGTCCTCGCCTACATCGATACGGTGCAAATCGGCCGCAGCGTACGCGCATCGCGGCGGGATCTGGAGAAAGTTCTCGCGGGCGCCGTCGACGAGGCGCGAGTCGCCTTGCGCCCCTACGGTTATTACCAGCCGGACGTCAGCGGCCGCTACATCGTCAATCGCGATCGCGACCCCGTGCTCGAGCTCACGATCCGGCCGGGACCGCCGATGATCATCGCGGAGCTGGACCTGCGCGTGGACGGCGCCGGCGCCGGGAGCCGGGAGCTGCGCGAGTGGCGCGAGGACTGGCCGCTCACGGTCGGCAAGCGCCTGGACCAGGTCGTGTGGCAGCGGCAGAAGCAGCTCGGGATCGAGATCGCCGAGGCCGCGGGATTTCTGAACGCGCGCTATTCCGTTCATGTGCTCGAACTCGACCTCGAGGAGAATACCGCGGTCGCCCGGCTCGTCATGGATACCGGCACCCGGTTTCTCATGGGTGACATCGACTACGGCCCGCATGCGCTGCGACCGCACGTCGTGCGCAACATTCCGCGCTTCGAGAAAGGCGACCCGTATTCCGCGCGGCTCATGGATACGTTCCGCCTCGATTTGTGGCAGACCGGTTACTTTACGGACGTCGACGTCATCGAAGTGTTGCGGCGGGATCTCGATCCGCCGGTAGTCGATCTCGAGCTGCTGCTCAAGACGACAACCAAGAACCAGTATCTCGGGGCGCTCGGCTTCGGCACCGACACCGGAATTCGGCTGCAGGGCAACTGGAAGCGGCAGCCGATGTCGAGCCGCGGCGACAGTCTCGACATCGGCATAGGCTGGCAGGAGGTCTATGAGGAATTCGCGCTGCGCGGCGCCTACCGCGTGCCGAGATTCGATCGTGCCCGGGAATACTGGACGGCGGACCTCACGATCAAGTTCGAAAACCAGGACCTCGAGTTCAAACGCCGCGACGAGGACGAGGGCTTCATCAAGATCGCCAACGGCAATGTCGACGAGCGGCATTTTCGTTTCGGTCCGCTGCGAATCATCAACAGCAAGGCCGGTGACCGGCAAATCTTCGTGACCCCGTTCGTGCAATACCTCAACAGTGATCGTCGCTTCGCCCCCGTGGATCCCCGGCCGACGGTGATCGGCGGCAGCGGCAGCGAAGCGTTCGACCGCCTGCTGCGCGGCATCGACAACGCGCTGTCCGCGGGCGTCGACCTCGACATCGTTTCGATTCGCGGCAAGGGATTCGACACACGGGGGCACCGCGAGCGCGCATGGATATTCACGTCGAATACGGCGCTGGGCTCGGAATTCGACTTCAGCCAGGCTTACCTGTCGACGCGCCGCAGCTACATCGCGGGCGATCGCTGGAAATTTCTGCTGCGCGCGGAGGTCGGCTACACGGACGCAATTGT
>JBFISV010000009.1:0-21533 GCA_041608415.1 Woeseiaceae bacterium | reverse complement strand
CAGCGTCTACCAATTCCGCCACCCGGGCGCGAGAAAATGGAGGCTAGGGTCGGAATCGAACCGGCGTCCACGGCTTTGCAGGCCGCTGCATAACCACTCTGCCACCTAGCCTGAGGTGTACCCGTTCTGCAGGCGGGGCAGTATACAGGCCCGCTCGCAAGCGTCACAACCTGCGCTCGGCGAGACGGACATTTCCAGCGTATGTTTGCATAATAGCGCCATGCACCCTTACCGAGCCCTCGCCCTCCTCCCTGCCTTGGCCATGCTTGCCCTGGCCGGTTGCACCGAGGCGGTTCCCCCCCTCATCGAGGAACCGCTGCCGATGAGCTTGCCGTCGGCACCGGGCAGTATCGGTCCGCGGCTGTCGCGCGGTCATGGCGAGACGGTGCTGCTGAGCTGGATGGAACGGGCGGAGACAGGTGCAACGCTGCGTGTGGCGGAACTCGGAGACGACCGCTGGCTCGCCGCCCGCGACGTCGTCGGCGACCCGAACATGTTCGTCAACTGGGCGGATCTGCCGTCGGTCACCGCCATGGGCGAAGATCACTGGGTCGCGCATGGGCTGACCTACAGCGCGAACCTGACCTACTCGTACGACATATCTCTCATCCAGTCGCAGGATGCCGGCCATAGCTGGTCGGCCCCGATCATTCCGCACGACGACGGCACGCCGACCGAGCACGGCTTCGTCTCGATGTGGCCGGGGGATACCGTCGGGATCGACGCCATCGGCATGATCTGGCTCGACGGCCGTCACATGGGCAGCGAGGCCGATTCCGGCGACGGCGGCATGACACTGCGCGCGGCCTTCGTCGACGAGGCGAACAAGCTTAGTGGCGAGCAGGAAATCGACGGACTCGTCTGCGACTGTTGCCAGACCGACGTCGCGGTCTCTTCAGGGGGCCCGATCGCGGTTTACCGCGACCGTACGCCGGAAGAGATCCGCGACATATCCCTGAGCCGCTACCTCGACGGCCACTGGCAGGCGGGCGAAGCGTTCTCGAACGACGGCTGGGAAATCAACGCGTGCCCGGTCAACGGCCCTGCGATCGCGGCCGCGGATGAACTGGTCGCGGTAGCCTGGTTCACGGCCGCCGGCGGGAACCCGCGAGTGCAGATTCGCGTGTCGAAAAATGGCGGCCAGCAATTCGGTGAGGCCGTACTCGTGGCCGAAAAAGACGTGCTCGGGCACGTGGACATCGCGTACATCGGCGACGCGTCGTTTGCGGTGAGCTGGCTCGCGAACAGCGGCGAACTCAATGACGTTCTCGTGCGCAGCGTGACGGCAACCGGCGCCCTCGGCAACGTCAAGAACGTGGCGCGCACGGCGGTCGGGAGAACCGTGCCGCAGATGGTCGAGCATCGGCGCCGGCTGATTTTCGCGTGGTCGGACACCCGGGACGGCCAGTCGCACCTCGCGAGCGTCAGCGCCGGGATCGTGTTCGCCGAACAGAGGAAAGTCTCACCCCTCAAGCTCTGGTGGTGATTCCGCGTCGTCACGGCGTCCAGGCATAGCCGATCTTCATGAACAGGGTGCGATCGGTCGTCGTCAGGCCGCTGAGATCGTCGTCGTCGATCAGCGCATCGGAATAGCCAAGAAAAAATACGGTCTGCGGGTTCAGCTTGTAGGAATACAACAACTGCCGACCGACGTTGCGCGAGCGGGCATCGACCGTATCGACGTACTCCGCCTGGTTGCGCTCGATGTCCTGCAATTGCGCGGTCAGACGCAGGAAGCTGCGTACGCTGAACTGCCAGGTGGCGCGCACGTCGTGCACGTTCGCGTCGAAAACTCTCGGGCCCGACTTCGTGTCCAGCCGCACCAGGGTTCCCTGGTATCGCAGCAGCAGGGAGCGGTTGACGTTCCAGTTGAAGTAGGGCTCCAGGCGCCGTTCGTCGCCCAGTCGAGAATTCGCAAAGTCGATCTGGTCGCCCCAGCCTGACCGGATGCCCAGCTTCAGTCCACCCCTTGGTTGAAACTCCGCGAAGACGCTGAACTTGGTCTCCTCGTACAGCGTGTCGTCGAACCGCCTGTCGCGCGTCAGCGCGCTGATTTCGAAGCTCGATTGCATGGGACCGCCGAGATTGAGGAAGGCCTCGATCTCGCGCTCGAGCAGCCGCCCGCTGTCGTCATGGGTAATATCCCAGTCGCCGTTGACCCTGAGCCGCGAATACCAGTCTCCTTCGTCTGCATGCCAGTGGCGACCGAGGCCGACGACCTGCTTCGTGACGTCGACCTGCGGCACGAAGCCGGAATCGGCGCGAAACGTCGCAGTGCGCTCGGCGTGCCGCAAATACGCGAACCAGTCGCGCGAATCGAAGTCGTACTGGGCTTCGGTCGCGTGACCGTCAAAGCTGTCGGCGGGCTGCTCGAAGTCGATGGCAACCTGCATCGGATACTGCGTATCGGATCGCAAATGTTGCACGTGAATGCTGTGCTGATCGTTGACCTTCCAGCGAACGTCGAGGCCGCTGACGTAGTTGTGGTAAGCATCGCCGCGTCGGCCGGTCAGCAAGGCGCCGATATACGAGGCATCGCCGAAACCGCGCGAGTATCGCCCTACGAACGCCGTGTTGCGTTGCGCGAGGGATTCGCTCTCGGAGCCGAACGCGCCCGGAAAAATAAGGTTGGTGATTTCGTCCTCGGCCGCGAAAATGCCGAAGGTATTGTTGCCGCGCTTGCCCGTCAGTTTCGCCCCAACCGACGGATCGGCCACGGTGCGCGTGAAAACCGCCGGAATCGGCGTGCTGAAATAGTCGGCACCCTCGAGAAAAAACGGCCTCTTTTCGGCGAAGAACAGCGCGAACTGATTGTTGACGTCGAGTTGCGCGACGTCGGCCTCGACCTGCGAAAAGTCCGGGTTGATAGCGAGGTTGGCGGTTAAGTCGGGCGTGATGCCCCAACGTACGTTCGCACCCAGTTCGATTTCCGTACTTTCGGATCGCAGCGGTGCATTGCCCGGGTCGGCGGTCGTGCTTGGCTGCAACGCCGTCAGTGTGGGCACGATCTCGAGGTCGCGCCCGGGTTCGACGCCATCGAGGCCCTGAATCTTGCCGATCTGGCACAGGTAGCAATTGAGGTTGCGATCCTGCGCATTGCTGGAAAAGCGGTAACGATGATCGCGCGGGTAATAACGCACCAGGTCGATGCCCCAGGTCTGTTTGCCGGCGCGGCGCGGGAAGCGCAGCTGGTTCAGCGGAATTTGCAGTTCGACGACGTATCCTTCGTCGTGAATCTTCCCGGCGGAACTCCAGATCGCGTCCCAGGATTCGTCCTCGTTCTCGTTGACGTCGTCATTCGTCAAATCCATCTGCACGCCGAGCGGATTGACGAAGAATTCGAACGCACGACGCTCGTCACCGTAGGTATCGATGACGATGCCGACGATGTCGTCATTCCAGGCGGAATCGCGGTCGCGCAGATATGCACGGATCGCCGTCGGCTCCGGATCCTCGGCGTCGAAAGCGACGTACAGGTTGACGCCGTCCTCCAGCAGGTAGGCGGTCGTCTTCACTCTTGCGGGGATGTTCTCGCCCGGACGGGTCTCCGTGTCGATAAGAATCCGCGCAGCGACCCGCCAGGCGCCCTCATCCAGCACGCCATCGATGAGAATAGTGTCGTCGGTGCGCGGCAGCTCGCCCATGCTGGCGAGGCCGATCGCCGGCGCGCCAGCAAGCATTACCGCCAGGTACAGACGAAACCCGCGCATTACCGAAACGCCCCTTGCGTCGTTGGACAGTCCTTGGACGCGCGAGCGCCGTGAATCGTTTACCGACGCGTCTTTGCCAGGGCGCCTATTGCGCGATGTCCCACATGTAGTCCTGGTGCGTATGGCAGATCGTATTGAGTTCCTTGACCGCGCGTGCAACCTTGCGGTCGTCGAACTCCTTGAGGATGCTTGCCCGAGCCCGCATCAACGCCTTGTGGTCCGCGGCCCCCATCGTCAGCAGGCGCCGCCACTGGCCGCCCACGTTGTGACTGAACCAGTTCCAGGAGATCAACTTGCCTTCGCCCATGTGGCGGTTGTAGATCGGTGCGAGCACGTCGCGAACGACTTCGTCGACGCGGCCCTCGCTCGCGAGGTCGCACTGCAAGTACACGGAAAATCCGGCATCGCCACGCTCGTCGGTGACCTCTATGCCGCCGATTCCATCGACGGTCTGCCAGATATAGTCCTCGTGCGAGCTGCAGATGGCGGAGAATGCGCGGCCGGCTTCCGGCGTCTTGTCGCTGATGATCTCGCCGAGCGCTCCCGAAGCATCCAGCAGATGGTCCATGTTGTCGGCGACGATTACCAGCGCGCGGCGCCAGTGTCCTCCGACATAGTGCTTGAGCCAGCTCCACGTCATGATGTCGCCGTGCTCGACGGCAGCGTCGTAGTGCGGCTTGAAGCTCGTGTTGATGATTTCATCGGCGCGCGACTCGCCGTCGGGCGAACACACGAAATACGTGGCGTAGACGAATGCCGACGGCGGACTGTCGTCCTGTGCCTGCAACAAAGCCGGCATGACGAGCAGCAACGATGCAATTCCCACAGCTATTCTTGTTTTCATGACTCTCCCCGGTGAAATGTACGGCGAAATTGCTGGTATCTTTCCTGAAATATAGTACACCCGGTCTGCCATGCGGCGCACGCAATACCGTTTGCGCGAGCCATGAATTATGATTCTCCGGCCGCTGTCGCCTTCGCTTTGCCGCGGTTTTGCGTTTTTTTCGTTTTATTTAACGGGAGGTCAACAACATGAGAAAAACACTGACTTTTCTGCCTTTGCTGCTCGCTTTGTCGGGCTGCTATCAGAACCAGCCGTCCGCTGACAGTTCGGTCATCACGTCACGCTCCGATGCATGGGAGGCCGCATTGAATGCGCGGGATATCGAGACGCTCGTCGACCTGTATGCGGACGATGTGCGCCTGCTGCCACCGAACGACCAGATGTCGAGCGGCCATGGCGCCGTGCGCAAGATGTTCGGCGGCATGATCGATGCCGGCCTCGGCGGCGAACTGACCCCCGTCGAAACGCACGTTGCGGGGGATATCGGCTACAACGTGGGGACCTATTCGCTGACCGCCGGGGGCGCCGCCGTGGATACGGGCAAGTTCATGGAGACGTGGCGACGCGGCGAGGACGGCAAGTGGCGTATCACGAACGACATCTGGAACAGCGATGCGCCTGCGGCGCCTGCGGAGGCCGGCACTCACCTGATGATCGTCCACGAGGTCGACGACCCGGCTCGCTGACTCGCGGCCTGGCGAGGCCCGGACAGCCGGCACGAGATGTTTCGGCAGCATGGCGCGGCGCACGTGCATACCTTCCGCAGCGACGACGAAGCCAACCTGACGGGACTCGTCGTCGCCGCCCACGACATCGATGCGCTGCGCAGCATGCTGCAATCCGAGGAAGGCGCCGCGGCCGCAGCGGAGGACGGCGTCAGGTTGGACACGCTGATCATTATGAGCGAGGAGCAATAGCCCGGATGTTTTACGAGCTTGGCGCGCCCTCGTAAATCGGTCGACGGTTCTTATCCACGAACCCGGAAGAAAGCCGGGCTGCCCGGACTTTGACAACGGGTGGACGCTTGTTCGAACATCGAGGCTGTGTCGAATCCGCTGAGAAAACTTCGCTATGGATGATTCGAGGGATGATTCGAGAACCGGCGCCCGGCCCGTCATCGTCGTCACGGGCGCCACGGGCGCACAGGGCGGCGGACTGGTGCGCGCCATCCTCTCCGATGCACGCAAGGTATTTGCCGTGCGCGCGGTGACCCGGGATCCGCGTTCGGAGCAAGCCGCCGCGCTCGAGCGCGCGGGCGCCGAGCTGGTCGCGGCCGACTTCGATGACGCCGCAAGCCTCGTGCACGCGTTCCGCGGCGCGCAGGGTGCCTATTGCGTCACCAATTTCTGGGAGCACTTCTCGCCCGAAAAGGAGACGGTACACGCAAACAACCTTGCGACGGCCGCGCAAGGCGCCGGGGTCGAACACGTGATCTGGTCGACGCTCGAGGATACACGTCTCAAGGTACCGCTCAGCGATACGCGCATGCCCACGCTGATGGGAAGCTACAAGGTGCCGCATTTCGACGCCAAAGGCGCAGCAAACAGGGCATTCATCGATCGCGGCGTGCCGACGACCTTCCTGCTGACGTCGTTCTACTGGGAAAACCTGATCTACCTCGGCGCCGGCCCGCAAAAGGACGCGCACGGCACACTCGCGATGACCTTGCCACTGGACGACGCGAAGCTGCCGGGCATTGCGCGAGACGATATCGGCCGCTGCGCTTTCGGCATTTTCAAAGGCGGCGCGCAGTGGATCGGCAAGACGGTGGGAATCGCGGGCGAACACCTGACCGGGCCGGAAATGGCCGCCGCGTTGACCGCAGCGCTCGGGAAAACCGTGCGTTACAACGCTATCTCGCCCGACGATTACCGCTCCCTGGACTTTCCCGGTGCCGAGGATCTCGGCAACATGTACCAGTACCAACGCGATTTCAACGCCGAGTTCTGCGCCGCGCGCGACCCGCAGCAAGCCCGCTCGCTCAACCCGTCGCTGCAAACCTTCACCGCCTGGCTTGCCGCGAACAAGCAGCATATTCCGCTATGAGAACGCCGCGAGCGTAATTCGCTATGAATATATCCGCTTCATCAGTGGCCCCGTGCGGCGCATGCCCGCGATCGCCATCGTCGTCAGCATGCCGGACATCATGGCGCCCGTCACGCCGCAGGTAAGCGTGTCCTGGCCCGTGAGCCAGAGGCCCGGGATGCGCGTGCGGGGACCGAGCCAGTCCTGCCGCAGCCGCACCGCCGTATGTTCGAGGCCATAAAGTTCGCCGTTACGGTACCCCGCAAACCAGTTCGTGGATTGTGGCGTAGAAATTTCGTAATAGTCCACCTTGCCTTCGAGCTGCGGCAACTTCTCGTACAAATGATCCATGAGTCGTGAACCCAGTTCGTCCTTCTGCCGCTCGTAGTCGTCGCCACGCTTACCCCAGGTGGTCCCGGACCATGGCTGCCACCATTCGTAGGGCGTAGGCGCAACGATCTCGATGGTCGCGGTGCCGGGATGCCGGTTCAGGTAATCCGGATCTTTTGCGGAGGGAAACGAAATGTAGACGACCGGGAACGGCGCGTGCCTGTCCCGCGTGAAGCGCTCGACCGCGGCGTCGTAATCGTTACCGGGATAGATCCAGTAATTGGTTTTCGGCAGGCCGAGCTCCGCCGCCGTGTGCCTGAGTCCGACATAGACCCCGAGGTGTGCGAAGCTCGGCTTCACTTTGGGCAACAGGCGAGTATAGCCGGCAGCTTCGACCGTGGGGCCAGCCAGCAGGTCCGAGAACGTATTGACGATTCCGGCCGACGATATAACGCAGGGACAATCGATACGATGGCCGTCCGCCATCGCGACGCCCCTGACGCTGCCGTCTTCCACGACAATCTCCATCACGCGCGCGTACGTGAACACCTCGCCGCCCGCGCGCCGTATTCTCGGAATGATGCTGTCGGCGATGCGCCAGCTGCCGCCGATCGGATAGTAGCCGCCGTGGAGATAATGGCGTGCGATCATCGCGTGGACCATGAAAACCGACTGCTTCGGCGGCAGCCCCATGTCGCCCCACTGGCCGCACAGCACCGCGATGAGGTCCGCATCGTCCGTGAGTTCACGCAACACGTCGTAGGTATTGCGATACAGGTGCCTGGGCCGGCGCCATGACGTGAGCGGCGCCGCCAGCGTCCGCTGCCAGGGTTTGAGGACGCGCTCCATACCGAGCGCGTTGAGCGCCCCGCCGACTGCGGCCAGGAGCTGGATATAGCGGTCGATGGCGCCGGCTTCACTCGGGAATCGCCGGATCAGATTGTCTCGAAAGGCCTGCTTGCCCGCGATCGCATTGAATACCTTGTCCCCGATGTAAAAGCGATCGTACTCGGCATCCATCGGCGCCCAGGCAAGCTTGCCTCCCGACAGGAAGTCGAACATCCGCTTGCTGCGCGTCCGGGCTCCGACCTCGCCGATGTAATGCACACCGACATCCCACTCGTATCCATTGCGCTCGAAGGAGTGCGTGTAACCACCGGCCGTGTAGTGCTGCTCGAGCACACAGACTTTATAGCCCAGTTCACTGAGCAGCGCCGCGGTCGTGAGGCCGCCCATGCCCGAGCCGATGACAATGGCATCGTAGGCGGTCTCGAGACGGTTCGGACGATAACGACGCCCGACGCGCAACGTGCCGGCATTCATGGGGCCGCGCTCAGCCGAGTCGTTCCTTGAGTCTCGCTAACTCGGTCTCCAGCCGGCTCACTCGTTCTTCGAGTGCCGCCACGCTCACGCGCGCAGCCGGCGGGCTCTGTCTGGACGCCTGGGCGCGCGACGCGTACGCATCGACGTCGACAGGGCCTGAAAACAGGTGCATGTATTCGGCATCCCTGCGCCCAGGCGTTTGCGGCAACTTCACGAGCAGCGGTCCCGCTTCACGTTCGATCAGGCCGTTGAGCGTCACGACCACTTCCGAATTATCCGCGAACCCGTGCAGGCGTCCGCTGCGCGCGCGCAGCTCGCCGGGTGTTTGCGCCCCGCGCAGCAACAACAGGCAGACGACCGCGAGCTCCGCATCGTCGAATTGAAGTTCGCTGTATCGCGTATTGCAGAATCGCTGTGAATGCTTGGCCACGCCGCTCTTGAAATTTTCGTCGACGCGCACGAGGTGCTTGGCCTCGAGCAAGCGCACCGCACGCTGCACTTCGCCCTGCTGCAAGGCCATTACCGGGTTGCGGCCGGACTTCTGGTTACAGGCATTTGTAAGCGCGTTCAGGGTCAGCGGATACTGATCCGGCGTGACGATGGATTTTTCGATCAGGCAGCCGATGACCCGGACTTCGTGTTCGCTGAGCTCTGGCAGCACGTGATTTCCCCGAAAATCTGCTTCGTTCTGCAAGGATAAACGAAAGCGGTGCTCAGCGGCGTTCCGGATCGGCGGCGTGCCTTACCCTGCTCAGGGGCGCGCCGTCGCGATACTGAGCTTTCGCAATCGGGCGGTCTTCTTGAACTGGTGGTCCTGCATGCGGCGCAAGATATCGTCCAGCATCCTGATGGTTGCGAGAATGTGCGGTCCCTTGTTGAGCATCACGCAGTCCGCGCGTTGCGACATGGCGGCATCGGTGATCTCGGCGCGTGACGGCTGGCCCTTTTTCGCCTCCCGGGCCAGGACCTCCGTGGCCCAGATCACCGGCAGCTGCGCTGCCTCGCACAGCCACAGGATCTCCTCCTGCAATTCCGCGAGTCGTTCCCAGCCACACTCGACCGCCAGGTCTCCCCTGGCAATCATGACAGCCGCCGGGTAGCTCCGCATGGCCACGAGCAGCAGCCGGGGCAAGTGCTCGAAGGCCCGCTCCGTTTCGATTTTGATGATCAGTCCGAGCCGTTGATCCGGATACTTCCCAAGCTCTTCCTGCAGCGATTCGATGTCGGCCGGCTCTCGCACGAACGACTGGCAAACAGCATCGGCATGCGCCACAACGTAGTCGAGGTTCGCCTTGTCCGTCGCCGTGAGACCGGGCAGGCGAATATTGCTGTCCGGGAAATTGATACCGCGATTCCCGCGCAGCTTGCTGCCGGTCGCTTTCGCTTTGGTGATCTCTATCTCCAGACGCTCGGCGGACACCGATTTCACGACCCCGCCGATTTTGCCGTCGTTGAGCCAGATCGGCTCGCCGGGCGATACGAATCCGAAAACCTCGGGCTGCTGGCAGGCGATATGCGCGGCATGCGTTACGTGACCATCCGCATCCTCGACCGCAGGTTCGCCCGGAGTCTTCTCGCGGTGCAGGACCAGCGTATCGGCACGGCGCAACAGGATCGGCCGCTCGATCGCGGGCAGGTCCCCGACACGATACGTGATCCGTTCGCTGGTCTCGGCCCGCAACAGGCGCAGCTTCGCCCCGGTGACGATATAGACCCCCTTGTACGACTCGACCACCAGCCCGTCAGGATCTTTCCTGACGATCTTGAGCTTCCTTTTCTTGCCGCGGGCATCCTTGAGACGGATCGTGTCCCCGACAGCGGCAAATTCGATGCACTCCCTGGGCACCGGGACGACCTGCCGCTTGCGGCGAAAGCGAGGCGCATCGTCCGCAACGATGCGCACCCGCCGCGGTGCAATCACGCGCCCCAACGGGTCGCGACGGGGTCGGATATGCAGCACCTTCGGGCCCGGCAACATATCGCCGGTCCGCAGCTTCGGACCCGATAAATCCATGGCGATCCGGCACGCCTTGCCCGTATCCCGGCTCGCCTTTCTCACGTTTTCGACCATGCCTGTCCAGATGTCTCGCCGGTCGTGACCGAAATTGATGCGCGCGATATCCATACCCGCATCGATCATGCCGGCAACGAGTGCACAATCGCCGGCCGCCCGGGTCGGCAGCGTCACCATGATGCTTACATTCCTGCCGTCGGTATCTTCGCCGAAAATTGCGCGCTTGTGCGAGCGCGCGTCCGGGTTTCTCAGGTGCAGATCACCGGGAGCGTCGCCCGGCGGTCCGGCGGGCGCGCCGGACATATCGGCCAGCGCGCGCTGCACGGCGCGAATCGACGCCATCACGCTGCGCTCGGCGCGTCCCAGCGAAGACAAGCCGAGACATGCGAGGCGTTCCTGGAGTTCGCGCAGGTCTTCGTCTCGCAGCCCGAGGTAATGCACCAGGTTTCTCGCGCTGTCGCGAAACTCCGGGCGTACCGCCGCCAGTTCCCCGGCGTAGCTGCGCTCGAAGTTCCGGGCACGTTCGGCAATTGCCTCGAGCTGCGCGCCTATTTCCTGAAGTTCCCGGTGGATTGCCGTCGGCTCGCTCATGGCAGTCACTTGTAGGCGATTTTCCTGTCGCCTGCAGTTATGGATTCCACGTACCCGTTTTTGGACATACGCCGATTACCTGCGTCCGACCGGCGCAGGCCCCGCAAGAGGCCGGCCGATGCGATGCAACTGACCGCAGTCCGCGGTTTCGTGACCAAACGGCGAAACGGCCGCTGGAGTCGAGGGCACGCTGCTGTGGGTATTACGGAAAGGCGCATTCGAGGTTGTCGGCGGGCACGCTACGCTCCGGCTGCCCATACGGAATACTGCGGCGACGAGCCGCATTCTGCCCGAGGCGATCGAGCACGGCATTTTCCGTCGAGCGCAACTATGGCCGCCGGCCAATTTTCGTGATCAGCTTGCGGCTGTCGGACGGCTTTCCTAGCCGGACAATTAGATAAATAATAGATAGTTAGCCTATTTATTTAAAATAATTCGAGCTCAGGCCGAAGCGGTCCCGAAAACCGCTACGCCACCGCCAGACCGTCACGTACACAAACCCGACCCAGCGCGGTCCTTGCCCTGGCCGCTCGCCGAGCGATCGACGGCCGCCGGACCGGCGAGGAACAGATTTCAGGCAGTCAGGTTCCCGGCTCCGCCGAATTCCTCGTCCATGTCCTCGACGACGGCATCGGCGGGCCCCGGTGCGACCCTCAAATGAGCCGGATTCGCCATGTCGATCTTGCCCGTAAGCCGGGCGCCGTCTTCCATGACGAGTCGGGAGCAGTAGATGTCGCCGATGACGACCGCACCCTTGCTCAACGACACGAGGCCGTCACTGTGAATATTGCCGTTGAGCTCGCCTTCGACGATGACCGAGCTTGCGTGAATATCCGCCGTAACGCGGCCTTTGCGGCCGATCGTCAGGTTCTTGTCGTGATGAGCGATCGTGCCCTCGATCGTGCCTTCAATCACGAGATCTTCATCGGCCGACAGTTCGCCTTTGAATATCAGCGTCGGTCCGATGACCGACACGTTTCTCGACCGCACGGGTTGTTTTTCCCCGATTCGCAGCGACGGAGACGCTGCCGCCCCCTCTTCATCCCGGCCTCTATTGAACATAATTTCCCCTCCCAGAATCGTATTGTCTCGGGCGGCCAGAACTTCCGCCCATCGCCAGAAGCTCAAGAATACTCCGAATCTGATGTGCTGACACGTTCCGGCCCGAAGCCGTCCCGGCCAACGGCTGCAGGCCATCGAGGCGGGCGGGCGCCGCTAGAGTTTCCGGCGGTTCAGGCATACCATGCCGTCCCGGCCGCCGGAAATTACTGGAGATGCGAACAATGTCGAAGCGCCCGTTGCCTGTGTCACTGATTCTGCTGAGCGCGATGCTCGTCGCCGCGTCGTGCTCGCCGAGCGAGCCGACGTCCGGCGTGACGGCCGGCGCCGTACAGGACCCGGCCAGCGAGCCGGGACCCGGTCACGACTATCATTCGTTCGCGAACACTCGAGACTATCGCATCAGCCACATCGACCTCGATCTCAGCGTCGACTTCCCCCGCAAGGTGATCGACGGCGTCGCGACGCTCGAGATCGACCGCCTCGATGACGGCAACCCGGCCCTGGTCCTCGATACGCGCGAGCTCAGCATCGAATCGGTACGCGCGGGCCGCAATGACGACTTGAAGCCCGTCAATTTCTCGCTCGGCGACGCGACGGATTTCCTCGGCGCGCCTCTGAGCATCGAACTGCCACGGGGCGCGTCGATTGTCGAAATCAGCTACCAGACCTCGCCCTCGGCGTCGGGGTTGCAGTGGCTCGAACCACGACAAACGGCCGGCCGGCGACATCCGTTCCTGTTCACGCAATCGCAGGCGATTCATGCACGCAGCTTCGTGCCCCTGCAGGACACGCCCGGCGTCCGTATGACTTACGATGCCACGGTCCGCACGCCCCCCGACGTGCGCGCCGTGATGAGCGCCGACAACGATCCGAATGCCGAGAAAGACGGTAGCTATTCGTTCCGCATGCCGCAGCCGATCCCCTCTTACCTGCTCGCACTGGCGGTCGGCGACCTCGAATTCAAAGCGATGGGCGCGCGTACCGGCGTCTATGCCGAAAAGGAAGTACTCGACGCCGCGGCCGCCGAGTTCGCCGATACGCAGGCCATGCTCGAATCCACCGAAGCGGTATTCGGTCCGTATCGCTGGGACCGCTACGACCTGCTGATCCTGCCGCCGAGTTTCCCCTTCGGCGGGATGGAGAATCCGCGACTCAGTTTCATCACGCCGACCGTCATCGCCGGTGACAAGAGCCTCGTGTCGCTCATTGCGCACGAACTTGCGCATTCCTGGTCGGGCAACCTGGTGACAAACGCCAGCTGGCGCGACCTGTGGCTGAACGAAGGCTTCACGACGTATCTCACGAATCGCATCATGCAAATCGTCTACGGAGACGAACGCTACGCGATGGAAATGGCGCTCGGTTACGCGGACCTTCAGGCCGACCTCGAGGAACTCGAGCCTCGCGACGAGATTCTCGCCATCGACGTGCGCGGCCGGGACCCCGACGAAACCTTCTCAAATATCCCCTATGAAAAAGGTTCTCTGTTTCTCTATGAACTGGAGCAGAAAGTCGGCCGTCCGGCATTCGACCGTTTCCTGCGCGAGTATTTCGACCACTTCGCGTTTCAGAGCGTAAGCACCGCAGAGTTTCTCGAGTACCTCGACAAGACACTGCTCGCAACGCATGCGGACGAACTCGATGAAGCGCGTATACGCGCCTGGATTTTCGAACCCGGCATCCCCGCCGGGGCGCCGGAGCCGCGGTCAGATGCGTTCGAACGCGTCGACGACGTGCGCAAGCAATGGCTTGGCGGCGCTCTTGATGCGCGAGAGATCGATACGGCCCAGTGGACCTATCATCAGTGGAAACATTTCTTAGACGGCATGCCGGAAGTTCTTGCGCCACGACAGATGGCGGAACTCGACGAGGCGTTCGGACTGACCGTGGCGACAAATAACGAGATTGTTTTCAGTTGGTTGCGCATCGCCATTCGCAACGACTACGAGCCGGCATTCGATCGCCTGGAGAACTTCCTCATGAAAATCGGCCGCAACAAGTTTTTGCGGCCGCTGTACCAGGACCTCATGGACAACGACATGGCGGACTCGGCGCGACGCATATTCGAGGCGGCGAAGCCGGGCTATCACCCGTTGACGGTCAAGAGGAACAGCCAGATCGTCTATCCCGACGCCACCACCTGAGCGCGGCGACGCCGCAAACCGGCCGGATCCTGAGCGCCCGGCGATCAGTCTTTCGGCGCCGGTCGCAACAGCCGCGACTCCACCTCGTAGGTCGAGCCGTTTTTTGCGCGCAGGTTGATCTCCCAAATCTCTTCGTCGGGGATGCTCGTGCGCTCGTGACCCGGCAATGCACGCTCATCGTCGACCTGCAGGCCCCAGACGCGGACGTGCCGGACCCCGACCACCGGTATGCGCTCGGCATCGAAGCGCGCGCGAAACTCGTCACCGATCGCATCGCTTGCCCAGATGGCGAAACCGCCGTCGGCCAGCGCCGCAACCTCGGCGGGCATCTGTGTCTCCGATTTCTTGTCAGTCATCCAGCGTCTCCTCGAAAAATTGGCGGAATGTCGCGACGGTCTTCGACCTTCATAACAGTCAGTATAGAAGCTCGACCCAGCGACCGGCCTCGACGAGCCCGGCTTTTCTCTTCTCCCACGCCTTGGCCGAGCCGAGCAGAACCGCAAACAGCTGATCCAGCGCGTCGCGCACCGGCGCGAGTCCCGCGACATAGACGTACGTGTGTTCATTGTCGAGCATCGCCAGGATCTCGTCACCGCGATCCTCGATCGCGAAGTCCCACGCGATCGGGTCCGCCCAGTTCGGCCGCGGGCTCAGCGCCTTGATGGCCTCGAAGGTCTCCTCATCATAGTAGCGCGCGAAGTCGTTGCGTTTTTCGTTCATGTACAGCAACTCGAGGCCGGAGTGAGCGCCGAACAGCAGCAGTACCTTGCCCTTCCAGCCGCCGACCTCGCGGTAAATATGCTTGACGAGCGCGCGAAACGGCGCGATGCCGGTGCCGAGTCCGATCAACAGGAGATTTGCCGACGTGTCCTCGGGCACCTCGAACGGCATGCCGAACGGCCCCGTGATCGTGATTTTGTCCCCCGGCCTGCGATCGCACAGAAAATTCGAGTTGACGCCGACGTACTCTTCGCCGTTGTAATCGTCGATGTAGTTGCAGCGCCGCACGACGATCGTTACCTCCGGCTTGCCGTTTCCCTTCGGCCGCGGCGTGTCGGCTACCGTGTACAGCCTGTGGTGTACGGAACCGCCGAATTCGCCGGGCCCCTCGACGAGCACGCCTATGCTCTGGCCGATCTGGAAATCGAAAGCATGCTCGTCGACTTCGAGAACGAGTTCGCGCACCTCGACGTCCGTGCCCTCCTCCGTAATTCGCTCGCTCGTCAGCACGGTGGCGGCATAACGAGGTTCGGTTGGGTAATCTTCAAGGCGCATGAGTGGCACTCCTTATCTTCGGTGCAGTTTCCGCATCGCGATTGCCACCCGGCACGCGCGCGTCGGCGCCGTTTTCGAGGCAATCGTCCTTGCGGCAGGTCGGAAAAGCGCAGTGCGATTCGAGTCGCTGACGGATGGCGCTGCGGGTTACGAGGATGCGCAGCACGATCAGCGCGGCGATGAGCGTCGTTGACAATAGAATGCTCGACAGCATGCTCATCGGCCGAGCCCCGCGAAACCCATGAAACTCATCGACAGGATGCCCGCAACGACCATTGCTGCCACGGTGCCTTTGACGAGTCCGGGTACGTTGGCGAGTTCGAGTTTTTCGCGTACGCCGGCCATGAGCACGAGTGCGAGCGCAAAGCCCGCACCGGCGCCGAGCGCATACGCGATCGCCTGTGTGAAGCCATAGCCGCGGTTCGTCTGGAACAGCGCGAGCCCCAGGATGGCACAGTTCGTCGTGATCAGGGGCAGGTAGATGCCCATCGCCCGGAACGTCGCCGGGCTCAGTTTGCGGATCAGCATCTCGACGAGTTGCACGGTCGATGCAATCACGAGGATGTAAGAAATGATTCGCAGGTATGGCGCACCGACAACGTCGAGCAGCAGGTTGATCGTATACGCACAGACCGAGGCGACGAGCATTACGAAGCTCACGGCGGCGCCCATGCGCACGGCAGTCTCGAGCTTCGCCGATACGCCGAAGAACGGGCAGATGCCGAGAAAATAGGCGAGCACGAAATTGTTGATCAGCGCCGCATTCAAAAAGATCGACCAGTGCGTGGCCTCGTTCACGTCGGTGACTCCTGTACCCGGTGGTCGGCTCTCGGCCGAGGTTCCCGGAGGCGGTTGAATATCAGCAACCACAGCGCCATGGCGAAAAAACCGCCGCTCGGCAGCACCATGACGGTCCAGGTCTGGAACGACGCGGGAAGCACGGCTATCCCGAACAACGAGCCGTTGCCGAGGACCTCGCGAATGACGCCGATGGCAAGCAGCGCCGCGGTGAATCCCGTGCCCATGCCGAGCGCGTCGAGCGCGGCCCGCCCCGGTTTGTTTTTCGACGCGAAGGCCTCTGCACGGCCGAGAATCAGGCAGTTGACGACGATCAGGGCGATAAACGCGCCGAGGCTGCGCGACAGTTCCAGGCTGATCGCCTGGATGATGTAGTCGACGGCCGTCACGAAACTCGCAATGATGCAGATGAAGCAGACGATGCGCGCTTCGCGCGGAATGAACGTCTTGAGCGCCGAGACGCTGAGCCCCGACATCAGCAGCACGAACGACGTTGCGAGCCCCATCGTCAGCGCGTTGATCGCGGTATTCGACACCGCGAGCGCCGGACACATGCCGAGCACCTGCACGAACACGGGGTTGTCGCGCCACAGGCCCTTGACGAATTCGTCGGTCGAGGTGGTTTCGGTAGCCGCCATTCAGGGCCCCTCCGAGCGCTGCGCGCGAGCGAATCCTGCGGCGTCACGTTCGAGCACGGGCACCCAGCGGTTCGCGCTGTCGTTGAGAATGTCGCCGATGGCGACGGACGTGATCGTCGCTCCCGTGATGCCGTCGAGCTGCCACGGTTCGGTCTTCTCGCCCTGCTTGACCGTCGTGATTGCGTGCCTGAGCCCGCCACCGTCATCCGCGGGCGTGGCATCGAGGCGCTCGAAGTTCGCGATGAAGTGGGCCTCCGTCTCGATACGATCGCCCAGCCCCGGCGTTTCCTTGCTGGCGAGCACCTTGAATCCGACGATCGCCCGTTTTGCGAACGAGTAGGCATAGAGCACGCGGATATTGTCCTGGTAGCCCATGCCTTGCGCCGCAATCGCGGCGCCGAGCAGCTGGTCCGCTTCGTCGTAGCCGAGCAGCACCGGCAGTTCCGCGGCGTCGGTCGTCGGCACGAGTCGGCCATCGTCGCGAATCGCAACCGCCTGCGTCGAACGGGCCGCCGGCAGCACCTCGGCCACGGCCGCGGCGAGGAACCGCTGCTGGTTCAGGCGGATCGGCGCCGCGGTCAACTCGTAAACGGCGACGATGAGCAGTGCACACATCGCGCCAATACCGACGATCGCCCGGTACATGGACCAGGCCGAGGTCGGCGGCTCCACGGGCCGCTGCGGCACGTTCATTGCACCGCCCTGCCCGTGCCGAATACGCGCGGCTGTATCAGCCGGTCGATGTGCGGCGACACGGCGTTCGCCAGCAGGATTGCGTACATGACGCCCTCGGGCATGCCTCCCCAGTAGCGGATCACGAGCACGATAACGCCGATGAGCATCCCGTAGATCCAGCACCCCGCATTCGTGATCGGCGATGCGACCATGTCGGTGGCCATGAACACGGCGCCGAGCATGAGGCCGCCCGAGAGCAGCATGAAGACCGGTCCGCCGTAGGACGCCGGATCGTAGCTGTTCAATGCCCAGGCAAGGAGGCCGACGGTTGTGAGAATGGACACGGGAATCCGCCAGTTCATCATGTTGCGGGCGACGAGATACAGCCCGCCGAGGACGATCAGCACCGCGCAGGTCTCGCCGGCCGAGCCCGACGTGAGGCCGAAGGCGAGTTCCCCGGCCGCCGATCCGGCCCCCTCGAACTTCATGCGCGCGAGCGGCGTCGCGGCGGTCACGGCATCATAGGCGGGTTCGGCGAACGGCAACGCGAGCGTCGAGGCCGGCAAATCGGCGAAACGCGAGTCCGCAAACGGCAGCGACCAGTGCGTCATCGCCTGCGGAAACGCCGCCTGCAGAAATGCACGCCCCACGAGCGCGGGATTGAATGCATTGCTGCCCAATCCACCGAACAGGGTCTTGGCAACGGCAACTCCGAATACGCCGCCGAGTGCCACCATCCACAGTGCGAGGTCCGGCGGCAGCGTCAGGCCGTACAGCAGCCCCGTGATCGCGACCGACCAGTCGTCTACGCTGCTCGGCTCGCGCATCATGCGGCAGAGGATGTGCTCGGTAGCGACGCAGCTCATCGCCGCGGTCGCCAGAACGAGCGCCGCCGCCGCACCGAACGCGTACACGGAAAACGCTGCGACCGGCAGCAGCGCGAGCACCACGTTGCGCATGATCACGTCGACGCTCGCCCCGCTCGTGACGTGAGGCGACGAGCCGATCTCCAGGATTCCGGATTCCCGCTTCATGCCGGCGCAGCGAGTTTTCTGACCATCTTCTTCGCCAGCCGGAAGTGCTGCACGAGCGGGATATGCGAGGGACAGACATAGGAACAGGCGCCGCATTCGAAGCAATCCATGAGGCTGAATTCGTCGGCCATCTTCATGTATTGCTCGTGCTTCGCCAGCAATCCCAGTTGCGACGGGTTGAGAAACAGCGGACAGGCCTCGACGCAGCGCGCGCAGTGGATGCACGGATACTCCCTGACGTGTCCCGTCGCCGCGGCGGCCTCGCTCGCCGTGAACGCCGTGATCCCGGACGTTCCCTTGGTGATCGGAATGTCGAGGTCGGAGACGGCGGGCCCCATCATCGGACCACCGAGGAATACCCTAGAAAGATCGGCGGCCGCCCCGGTCTGGGCCAGCGCAAACCGAACCGGCGTGCCGATCGGGATGCGGTAGTTGCCCTTGCGCTCGATGCCGGAACCGCCGATCGTGATCACGCGTTCCTGGATGCCCCGGCCGTGCGGCAGCAGCCGACCGATTTCGGCCGTCGTTGCCACGTTGACGCAAATCGCATGCACGTCGATGGGCAGTCCCCCCGAGGGAATCTCGCGGCCCAGCAGAGCACGTATGACGAGCTTCTCGGCGCCCTGCGGATACTTGACGGGGCTGATGCGGATGTCGACGGGCATGTCGCCGGGCCTGCAGGTTTCGAGGCGCCGGGCGGCATCCTTCTTGTTTGCCTCGACGGCAACGATAGCCCGCGGTGCGCCCGTGGCGCGCAGCAGGTAGCGGATGCCCGTATAGATGTCGTCGGTCTGTTCGAGCATGACGCGGTGGTCGGTCGTCAGGTACGGCTCGCACTCCACACCGTTGACGATCAACGTGTCGAGATGCTTGCCTTCGGGAGGTTTGAGCTTCACGTGGGTCGGAAATGCCGCGCCGCCCAGGCCGACCACCCCGGCCTTCTGGATCGCCGCCACGATTTCGTCGGCGGTGGCGGTATCGACGTCGCAGGGAGTGCCGTCGCCGACTTCCTGTGACGAGGCCGGGTGCGGCGCGATGAATACGCTCTCGACCATCGTCCCCGCGATCGTGGGTGCAAGCGCGATCTTCCTGACGATGCCGGATGCGGGCGCGTGCATGGCGACGGACATGAAGCCGTCGGCCTCACCGATCGTCTGTCCGCGCACGACCTCCTGCCCCTGCCGGACGATCGCCCTCGCCGGCTTGCCGAGGTGCTGACTCAGCGGCACGATCAGAAGCGGCGCGAACGGAAAACGACGGATCGCAAGGTGGCTCGTCTCGTCCTTGTGGTCGGGCGGATGAACGCCGTGGCTGAACGAATTTCTGCGCACGATGTCCAGCATCAGCCCGCGCCCCTGTCGCGCGGCGACTCGCGAACTGTCCGAGCTAGTTGAATTTCTGGCCGCGCTTTATCCATTTGTCGATGTCCTTCGCGCCACGCTCGCGCGGCAGCCCGGGATGTATGATTTGCGCCGTGCACTTTTCGGCCGACTTGACCAGGTCGCGGTACGGACCGCCGTCCGGATCCTTGATGACCGCTTTCTTGTCCTCGTTGTAAGCGAAAATCTGCGGATTGATGATGATGCATTCGTCGCAGGCCGTGCAGTCGTCGGTATCGATCCACGGCGCCATGTAATCGCCTGCCGCGGCCTCCGGAACCGGCTCTGCCTCTGCCGTGGCGCCCGGCGCCGCCTCCGGTGGCGGTGTTTCCGGGAGCGCCCCCGCGCCGAGCGTAGCCGCGAGGCCCGCGGCATCGCCGCCGCCGACGAGCCCCATCAGGCCCGACGCGATCTTGTGCACGACTTCCTGCCGGACCCGGGATTCGATGGTTCCCTCGTCGACGACGGGCGCCGTTTCCTCTTTGGCCCCGAGATCCCGCAGCATGACCCAGAACTGGCGCCGCTCTTCGGCCGAGCGAATCATCGACTCGTCGACGAGCAGGCGGCTGAGCTGCTGCTTCGCGTCCAGCGCCCACGCATACGGCACCTTGTCCTCGCGCTCGTCCGCATCGAGGTCGAGGTATTCGGCGACCGACACCATGTTCTCGTGCCACGCATCGCGCGGCACCTTGCGGAAGTGCTTGCGAAACCGCGTCTCGGTAACGGCGAAGTCGACGAACGTCGTCGGCAGTTGCATCGACTTCTGGCGCCCGCGCTCGACGTAGTCGATGTTCACGACGGGCCAGTCGCGGTCCATCGCCGGGTTGCCGTCGAGGTCGAGGCACTCCGCGACCGTGCTGCCACGGTCCGGGTCGTAGCGGTACAGGGGGTAGGCGCGCGATTCCACCGCGAGTTTCGCCTGGTGGTGGCCCATGTCGTCGCCGATGCCGTGCTCGGGCTGGCACGAGGTGTACAGGTTGAAAAGCGCGGGCCGCCGCGACATCAATCCCTCAACGAATCCCTCGATCATGTGGTTCGCGTAGGCCATCGTCGACTGCATGAAGTAGGTCGTGCGGTGCGCCATCGCTATGAGGCCGATTTCCTTGCGCGCCTCCTCCTTGCCCCGGATCGCCTTGCCGAACTGGGCCATGTCGGAAATCTGCCCGAAGAACCCGGACGTACACGCCTGGCCGCCCGTATTCGAGTAGACCTGCGTATCGACGACAACGACCTTGACGGGCTTGCCCGCCATCATCGCGCGCGACAGGTTCTGGAAACCGATGTCGTACATCGCACCGTCGCCGCCGATTGCGACGACCGGCGGGCACAGGTTGAACTCCTCGTCGGTGAAATCCTGCCAGGAAAAGTAGCGGAATTCCTCGGCGTCGCGGGCGGCGTCGTAGTTGTCTTCGAGCATGCGCTCTGCGATGCGGATCGTCCTGAAGCCCTCGGCCATCTTCGCCATGTGCCCTTCGAACAGCCCCATCGCCATGGACACGCTGTCCTGGAACAGGTGGTTCGCCCATGGGAATGGATAAGGATTGAACGGGAACGTGCTGCCCCAGACCGAGGTGCACCCCGTCGCGTTCGTAATTCCCATGCTCGACCTGCCCTTCCCGCTCGTGCCTTTCTCGTAACGCCATTTGAGGTCGGTCAGTTTCGCGATCAGTTCGGTCGCCTGGCGCAGCCAT
>JBFISV010000008.1:0-22781 GCA_041608415.1 Woeseiaceae bacterium | reverse complement strand
CCGCAGCCGCGTCCGGTCGAGGTCCGGGTTGAACCGCAAAATGACCTCTTCGACGGTCAAGCGCGCGAACCGGTTACCGAACTCGAATTGCTCGCCCTGATAGGAAACGGTCGTAGAGCCGAGAATGGCTTCCGACATGCCGCGCAGCAGCGCCTCGACCATCTCGATCAGGTCTTCGTAATCGGCATACGCGCGATACAGCTCGAGCATCGTAAATTCCGGATTGTGCTGCGCCGACACTCCCTCGTTGCGGAAGTTTCGGTTGATTTCGTACACGCGCTCGAAGCCGCCGACGATGAGCCTCTTCAGATTCAGCTCCGGCGCGATGCGCAGGTAGAGGTCCATGTCGAGCGCATTGTGATGGGTCGTGAATGGCCGGGCGATGGCGCCGCCAGGCGTCGTTTGCATCATCGGCGTTTCGACTTCCAGAAAATTCTGCGCATCGAGGAAGCTGCGGATGTACTGCACGATCGCCGAACGGCGGTGAAACACCGTCGAACTCGCCTCGTTCATGATCAGGTCGACGTAACGCTGCCGGTAACGAATCTCCTGATCGGCCAGCCCGTGATATTTTTCCGGCAGCGGACGCAGCGACTTGGCCAGCAGTCTCAGCACGTCGGCGCGCACGGTCAACTCGCCGGTATTCGTCCGAAACAAGGTACCCGTTGCGCCGACGATGTCACCGACATCCCATTTCTTGAACTCGGCATAGCGGCCCTCGGGAAGTCGGTCGCGCTCGACGCGGACCTGAATTCTGCCTGAGCGATCCTGCAGCTTTATGAAGCTCGCCTTGCCCATGACGCGTTTGACGAGCATACGTCCCGCAACGGCGACGTCGACATTTTCAGACTCGAGCCTGTCGTTATCGTGCGACCCGTATATGTGGTGCAGTTCATCGGCCAATGCGTTGCGATGAAAATCGTTGGGAAACGCATTGCCTTGCGCGCGCAAGGCGTCGAGTTTCCTGCGCCGCTCGGCGATGAGCCGGTTTTCGTCTGTATCGTCTCTGTCGGCCACGGTTTATTGCAGTCCCAGTTTCAGGCTTGCCTCGATAAACGGATCGAGGGCGCCATCGAGCACTGCCTGAGTGTTACCGGTTTCGACTCCGGTGCGCAAATCCTTGATGCGGCTCTGGTCCAGAACGTACGATCGAATCTGGCTTCCCCACCCGACATCGGCCTTGCTGTCTTCGACCACCGACGCCTCGGCGCGCCGCTTCTGCATTTCGAATTCGTAGAGCTTGGCCCTGAGCTGGTTCATTGCCTGCGCCTTGTTCTTGTGCTGCGAGCGGTCGTTCTGGCATTGGACAACAATGTTGGTGGGCAAATGCGTGATGCGCACGGCCGATTCGGTACGGTTGACATGCTGCCCGCCGGCGCCGCTTGCGCGATACACGTCGATGCGCAAATCGGACGGATCGATTTCCACGTCTATGTCATCGTCGACTTCGGGAGAAACGAATACTGAGGCGAACGACGTGTGGCGCCGGTTGCCCGAGTCGAACGGCGATTTTCGCACCAGGCGATGCACGCCGGTCTCCGTCCTGAGCCAGCCGTACGCATATTCTCCCCTGACGTGTATCGTCGCGCTCTTGATGCCCGCGACTTCGCCCGCGGACACTTCGATGACTTCGGCGGCGAAGTCGTGTGCTTCGGCCCAACGCAGGTACATGCGCAGGAGCATTTCCGCCCAGTCCTGCGCCTCGGTACCGCCGGCGCCCGATTGAATATCGAGGAACGCATTGTTCGCGTCCATGTCACCGGCAAACATGCGGCGGAATTCGAGTCCCGCGAGCCGCGCCGCGTATGCCTCGAGGTCCGCGACAAGTCCGGCAGCCGTCGCGGCATCGTCCTCGTCCTCGGCGAGTCCGAGCAGCTCACCCGCGTCCGCAAGTCCCGAGGAGAGTTCATCGAGCGTGCCGACGATGCGTTCCAGCGCCGCACGCTCCTGCCCCAGGGCCTGGGCGCGCTCGGGCTCGTTCCAGACATCGGGCTGCTCGAGTTCGCGCTGCACCTCGGTCAGTCGTTCCGCCTTGTTGTCGTAGTCAAAGGTACCCCCTTAACGCCGTCGTGCGTTCGGTAAGATCGGCGATCGTCTGTCTAATCTGGCTCGTTTCCATGGCTCGGGCGCGGAACTCGGTCGCTTGAAAACGCGCGATCTTACACTATTGGGGGTTTCAGGCCGACCGCAACGCCACGATTTGATCGACAACGAGCTGCGGAGACTCGACCCCCCGATATTCGTTGACATCGAGCCGGTATGCGAGGCGCACGACGCCCCGGTAGACGGGCCCCGCCTGGTTGAAGGCGATCGCGTCGACGGCGTCGCCGCCCGCTGCGGCACTCACCCGCATTTTGAGATGTGCCTGGCCCACCGTGCGCTGTTCGATTACCTCGAAATCGCCGCTCCAAAGCGGCTCGGGGAAGCCGGCGCCCCACGGCCCGGCATCGCGCAGCAACCGCGCCAAAACCAGGTTATGCGCATCGCCCGGTAACGCGCCGTCCGTCGTAATCGAGCCGCTGAAATCGGCGTCCGGGTAAAGCCGGGCGAGTTGCCGCGACGCGAGCTCGACGAATTCCGAATAGCGGGCTTCGTCGATCGTCAGTCCCGCCGCCATGGCATGACCGCCGAATTTTTCGATGAGCCCGGGCCTCGCCGCGGAGACGCTCGCCAGCAAGTCGCGCACGTGCACGCCCGAAATCGATCGGGCGGAGCCTTTGAGGCGCGCCGGCGCGTCGCGCGCGAATGCAATGACGGGACGATGGCAACGTTCCTTCACCCGCGAGGCGATGAGGCCCACGACGCCCTGGTGCCACGACGCATCGTACACGCACACACACGCCGGCAAATCACGGTCATCGAGCGCATCGACGATCGCAAACGCCTGATCGCGCATGGTGGTTTCGATGCTCTGCCGCTCTTTGTTGATCCGATCGAGAAGCACTGCATGCCGGGAGGCCGTCTGCATGTCCTCCGCGAGCAGACACTCGATGCCGACAGACATGTCCTGCAGTCGGCCGGCGGCGTTCAGGCGCGGGCCGACGGCGAAACCGAGGTCGGCGCTAATCGTCCGGCTCGGCTGGCGGCCGGCCTCGCAGAGCAGCGCGGTGATCCCCGGGACGTTCCGTCCGGCGCGAATTCGGCTCAGGCCCTGGTCCACCAGGATGCGGTTATTGTGATCGAGGGGCACGACATCGGCGACCGTACCGAGCGCGACGAGATCGAGATATTTCGCCGGCACCCGGGCGGCCCGCGCCCGACCTTCGGCCTCGAGCCGCCGGCCCAGGGCGGCGAGCACGTAGAACGCCACGCCGACGCCGGCCAGGCAGCGGCTCGGGAATCGGCTGCCGGGCAAATTCGGGTTCACGATGACGTCGGCCGCCGGAAGTTCCTCCCCCGGAAGATGGTGATCGGTAATCAGCACCGGGATGTCGGCGCGGCGCGCCTCGGCGACGCCTGCAACACTCGAAATGCCGTTGTCGACCGTGACGATCAGCCGCGGCGATCGCTCGATCGCCTCGCGTACGATGCCGGGCGTCAGCCCGTATCCGAACTCGAAGCGATTCGGCACCATGTAGTCGACGTCCGCAAACCCGAAGTCGCGCAGGCAGCGCAACATGAGCGCCGTGCTCGTGGCGCCGTCGACGTCGAAATCGCCAATGACGATGATGCGCGCGTCGCGCTTCGCAACGAGCAGGTCGACGGCGGCGTCGACGTTTTCGAGAGAACCGACCGGTGCGAGGTTGGCGAGGCCGTAGTCGAGTTCGCGCGCCGCTCGCACACCGCGCGTCGCGAACAGGCGCGCAAGCAGCGGATCGAAACCGGCGAGTGCGTCGACCGCGGCGTCCTCGGGTGGATGACGAACGACGATCGGGCGCGCTTCCCTCATGCCTTGTCCTGCGGCGCGAGCAGGTCGCTGTTTCGGCGCCAGACGCGCAGCGCATGTGCTCGATGCACCTCGGCCCGCAAACCGTCGCGAAACAGAAGCACCAGTTTGCTCAGTCGATGCGATCGCAATGCAATTCGCAATTCATGCAGGCAGGCCTCGAGTTCGTCGACGCCGGCCGAGTCGGGCAGGGTCGCGACGAAGCCCGCAACCGCGACGTCGAGGCAGCCCGCGATGCTTCCCGGCCACGGCTCGACCAACCCGGTCCTCGAGCGCCAGTAACCGGCGAGCAGCGGGTCGTCGGAAAACAGCGGCGGCTGCGGTTCCGTCTGCTGCTCGGGCGCGACGCCACCGCCCCAGATCCAGAGCGAATTCACCGGTTGCCTGCCGGCCGCGATGCGCGCGAGATTCACCTCGTGTTCGTGCAACGCCATCTCGATTTCCGACAACAGCCGTCGATGACTGGCGACGTTGTCGCCGCGCGGCAAGAATTCGTCCGGTGCGCGCTGATCGACGACGCCGGCCGGCACGCCGGCGGTCGCTATACCATGCTGGCAGGTCAAGTACGCCGCGGTGCCGATACACGCGAATCCGTACCCGGAACGACTGCCCAGCGTGCGTTGCAAATGATCGATGAGCGGCCCCAGCTCCGCCACGGGCACCTGCCCCCCGTCCAGGGCATGCAGACACAAACGATCGAGTTGCGGCTCGAGGTAGACGGGGTCCGCGGCGGCGATCCAGGTTGCGGGACGATCGCCCGTCTGGCCCCACATGCGCAACGCAGCCTGACCGGACGTCGGCGCCGGCCGCCCGATTTCCGCGAGCACGCTCGCGAGTGCGTCGACCGGCGTCGCGGTGCGCACGAGATCGGACTGCGCGAGCCAGGACGCGAGCGCGCGGTCGCGCAGCCGGCCGTGCCCGGCGGCCGGCAATACGACGACCGACGAATTTTTGTCATATGATTCGGTCAAGAGAGATGCGCTCGATGCAGAGACCGCAAGAGTAACGGAAAGCCGGTTTGAAATTCACACGCGATACATCGCAGGCCTTGTCGATTACCGCCGTCGACGACGGCGAGATCCGCCTCGGCGAGAAAATCTATCGTAAGACCATTGCGGTTACGAGCTCCGAAGTCATTGAAAACTGGCCGGAAAAGCCGGTCGCTGAACTGACGCCGCAGGATTTTTCGGCGCTGCTCGACCACGGTCCCGAGTTGATCGTACTCGGCACCGGGGCGCGCAACGTCTTCGCCCCGAGACAGGTCACTTTTGCCCTCGCGAGGAAAGGCATCGGTCTCGAAGTGATGAGCACCGGTGCCGCCGCGAGAACGTTCAACGTTCTGGCCGGGGAAGGACGCAGAGTTGCGGCTTTGCTGTACATACAGGGTGGCCCCGCCAACGCGCGCGAAGACCGCGACTAGTCGAGAATCACGTCTCCCGAGATGCCATGCTCCTCCATCATGGTCCTTAAGTTTTTCAGCGCATCGAGCTGAATCTGCCGCACACGCTCCCGGGTCACGCCGATCTCGTCGCCGATCTGCTCGAGCGTTTCGCGGCGGTGACCGTGCAGTCCGAAGCGGCGCTCGACGACGGTGCGCTGCTTGTCGTTGAGTTCGCAGACCCAGTGGTCGACGATTGCGTTGACGAGTTCCTTTTGAGCACAGCGCTGCGGCTCGGCGTCCCGGCGCGCCTCGAGGCGATCGACAAATTCGGCGTCCTCACCAGCGGCGCCCGACCGCAGGGTGACGCGCTGATGCAGGCTCAGCAAACGCTCGACGTCGGCAAGCGTCCGCTCGGCGTACTCCGCGATCTCCGCCGCCGTCGGCTCGCGATCGTGGGCCTGTCGCAGTAAACGCGCCACTCGCAGACATGAATTGATGTCCTTGATGATGTGGATCGGCAGGCGCACAGCGCCTGACTGATTCATGATGGCACGCTCGATCGTCTGGCGAATCCACCAGGTCGCATAGGTCGAAAAACGAAAACCGCGCTCGGGATCGAATTTCTTGACGGCGTGAATCAATCCGAGATTGCCCTCTTCGATAAGATCGAGCAGCGGCAGACCGCGGTGAAAATAGCGGCGCGCGATCTTTACGACGAGACGCAGATTGCTCTCGATCATGCGCTGCCGTGCGGCTTCGTCGCCGAGCCTCGCCCGCCGGGCGAGCAGTTTTTCCTCGTCGGCACTCAGCAGCGGCGCGGCGCCGATCTCACTCAGGTAGAGCCGGGTCGCATCGTGGCTGCCGGAATCTGTCCGGCGCTCCGGCGCATCGGGCCCGCGAGTGGACGTTTTCGGATGTCGAACGGATGCCAATGCCACTCCTCGATGATCTTCGATTGTGGGCCGAAGCGGCAGCGGCGACGCATCGCGCGGAGTTGAGCCGGTCTATCTCGCGGGCAAAAATCGTCGCGGGCTAACCGGCCTGCCATTCCGCCTGATCTCGAAATGCAGTCGAGGCTCTTTTTCCGGCCCCTCACCCATCGTCGCGATCTGCTGGTTTTTCGCTATTTTCTGACCTTCTTGGACCAGCAGCGAGGCGTTGTACCCGTAGGCACTCAGGTAAGTGTCATCATGTTTGATGATGATAAGCTGACCATATGCAGCAAGTCCACTCCCGGCGTACACGACCTCACCGGGCGCCGCTGCGCGGACCGCCTGCCCCGGACGACCGGCAATCAAAATACCGCTGCCGGAGCCCGGTCTTGCGCCGAATTCCACGGCCACCCGGCCACTCGTCGGCCACGACCAGGCCAGTGTCTGCCCGGCCGCGGTTCGCGGCGATTGCCGCGGTTTGCGATCTGCCTCGGGCTCCGGCGGCCGGTATCCGGCCGGCGGCGTCAGCCGGATGACCTGACCCGGATGGATGAGCGATCCGTCACCGAGCCGATTCCAGCGGGACAGTTCGCGGGGGTCCCGGCCGTATCGAAACGCAATCGCATGCAGCGTCTCGCCCTTGCGAACGATGTGCTGATCAGGACGATGGTCCCAGCGCGCACCCGTTCCGCACGCGGCGATCAGCAACAGCGCGGACACGCCGAGAAAGCAACGTGTGCCTGTCAAGCGCGGTACATGAACCACGCGACGACAATCACGGCGAGAATCAGGACGGCCCAGCCGATACGCTCGATATAGCGAATCAGCGTGGACTCGAGCCGTACGCCCGCGTACTTGACGAACGCGGCAACGAGAAAGAATCGCGCTCCGCGTCCGATCAGCGACGCGAAGAAAAAACCCGCAAGGCCCAGTTCCGCAACGCCGGCAGCGATCGTGAACACCTTGTAGGGAATCGGCGAAAAGCCGGCTACGAAAACGGCCCAGAAGCCGTAGGCGTCGAACCAGCGACGCGCCGTCAGGTAGGACTCCCAGTACTTGGACGCCGCCAGCCAGGGCTCGATGGCCTCGAACGTGAGATAGCCGATCGCGTACCCGGCAAGGCCGCCGAGAACCGAGAAAAAACTTGCGTTGAACGCATACCGCCAGGAATGTTCGGGCTTGGCGAGGCACATCGGCGCCAGCATCACGTCGACCGGGATCGGGAAAAACGACGATTCGGCGAAGCTCATCGCCCCGAGATACCATTCGGCATGCCGGTGACGCGACCAGCGCATGACGCGTTCGTAAAGTGGACCGAAAATCGCCATTACTTTCCCGGCACCAGCGGCACGAAACTGACCGCGCCCAACCGGACCTTGTCGATGTGATCGTTCTTGCGCATGAGCAATGTGAGCTCCTGGCGCCCCGGAGCGCCGACCGGCAGTACGAGGCGGCCACCGGGTGCGAGTTGTTCGAGTAACTTCTCGGGAATGCGTGGCGCCGCTGCCGTGACGATGATACCGTCGTACGGCGCGTATTTCGGCCATCCCTCCCAGCCGTCACCCGGCCGGAACTGGACGTTGTAGATATCGAGTTCGCGAAGGCGCTGACGCGTCCGGCGCAACAGTTCCGGGATACGCTCGACCGTGTAGATTTTCTCGACGAGTGGCGCAAGGACCGCCGTCTGGTAGCCGCAGCCCGTGCCGATTTCGAGGATTTTTTTGGCGTCGGAACCCTCGAGCAATGCCTCGGTCATGAGCGCCACGACGTACGGCTGACTGATGGTCTGTCCCTGCCCGATGGGCAACGCGGTATCCTCGTAGGCGCGGCTGGCCAGCGCCTCGTCGACGAACAGATGGCGTGGCACATTGCGGATCTGTTCGAGTACGGCGGCGGAACGAATGCCCTGGTCCTTGAGGCGCTGTACCAGGCGATCGCGCGTGCGCGCCGAAGTCATGCCGATGCCGCTCTTGTTGCGCACTATTCGCCCAGCCATTCGCGGAGTTGCGGCAGCGAGTCGTGTCGCGTCAGGTCGACTTTAAGCGGCGTTACGGCAACCGCCCCGTGTTCGACCGCGTGAAAATCGGTGCCCTCGCCCGCGTCCTGGCCCTTGCCTGCCGGGCCGACCCAGAATATCGTCCTGCCGTGCGGGTCTTTCGAGCGCACGACGGGCTCCGACTTGTGGCGGAATCCGAGGCGCACCGCGCGCAATCCCGTGAGTTCGGCATACGGCCGGTCGGGCACGTTGACGTTCAGAATCACGTCCGACGAGAGCGTCGACGCCGCCAGTTTCTGCACCATTTCCGAGACGACGCGCGCCGCCGTATCGAAGTGCGTCAGCCGCTCCCCGACGAGCGATACCGCAATCGTCGGCAGTCCCAGGAAGCGGCCCTCCATCGCGGCGGCAACCGTTCCCGAGTAGATAACGTCGTCGCCGAGGTTGGCGCCGTGATTGATGCCGGAAACGACGAGGTCGGGTTCCTCGTCGAGGAGGCCCGTCAACGCCAGGTGCACGCAGTCGGACGGCGTACCGTTGACCGAGAAGCGATCCTCTCCGGTTTTCGTGACGCGCAGGGGCGAGGACAGCGTGAGCGAGTTACTCGCCGCCGATCGGTTGCGGTCCGGCGCTACGACGATCACCTCCGAAATTTCCTGCAGCGCCTCGGACAGAACATTGATACCGGTCGCGAGGTACCCGTCGTCGTTACTTACCAGGATTTTCATATTCGTGACGGGCAGAATCTGCATTTGGCGGCTCGGGACGCGCTCACTATACTCATCTGACTGCCGCTTTCCATAGCTATCCGGATTTACCGCAATGAGCCAGGACGACGACGCGCTTTTTCGACGGGCAATCGCCGACGTACGACCTCTCGAGACCGACGGGCGGGTCGAGCCGCCACTCAAAAAGCCGAAGCCTTCCGCCCGGTTTTCGCGCGCCGACGAGGCGCGTGCGCTCGAGGAAAGCCTGCAGGCGGACGTCGACGAGATCGAACGAGCCAATGGCGAGGCGCGCAGGTTTCGGCGCGCCGGCATCGGCCGCCGCACCATGCGCCGGCTCGCGCGCGGCAGTTACGCGGTACAGGCGGAGATCGACCTGCACGGCATGACGCTCGCCGAGGCGAAACCGCGGCTCGCGGGGTTCATCAACGCTTGCGTGCGCGACGGAAAACGCTGCGTCCGCGTCGTGCACGGCAAGGGTCTCGGTTCCGGACAGCGTGGCCCGGTGCTGAAGCCCAATGTCGACCGATGGCTCCGTCGCATGGACGACGTGCTCGCGTTCGTGTCGACACGGCAGGTCGACGGGGGTACCGGAGCTCTGTACGTGCTCCTCGACGATCGCCGGATCGAATAGTTCACGGCTTGCCGCGCAGAAGCGCTCGATGACGCGACCGGCGTCCCGCTGCTTCAATGACCTCCGCGGAACGGGTTCGCGCCGGCTCAATTTTCGTCCGAGCCGTGCACGATTTCGCGCAGCAGAACCGTCGCAAACGCCCCGCGAGGCAGCCGAAATTCGAGCCACGCGACGTCGCCGGCGAATTCGATGCTCAGAGCCCGGGCGCGCAGGCGGAGCGCGCGGCTCGCCGCGTCCACGCGGGCCGCGATGAGACCGTCCGTGAGTTCCGCGTAATCGCAAACCGCGGCCGCTTCGAGCGCCAGCGCGTCGCCTTTCGACAGCGGCGCGCCGCGGCCCCACAGCGTCGCGGTCGGATGAATGTCGAGTTCGGCGCACCGAGCCTGAAGATCCGGCGTCACTGCGTCGACGGCGAACACGCTCCCGGTCCAATCGAGATTCGCGACGTCGCCCGGCACGAGCCGATCCCAGAGGCCCGCTCGGACGCGCCGCTCGAGAATCGTATTGAACAGGTAGGACCGCGCCGCCGAGAGCGCGAAACCGCGCGTGCTGTGCGGCAGGCGTGCACCCGCGAACAGCGCCTGTGCCCGCGCGAGATTGGCACCGTTGCGGCCGAATCGCTGCGCGCCGAAGTAGTTGGGAACGCCCGCGGTCCCGATCGAAGTCAGCTTTTCGTCGAACGCTCCGCGGAATCCCTCGATGCCGGGTGCGCGCAGGGCGATGCGGAAATCGTTGGCTCGGTGCGCGCCGCGCCTGAGCTTGCGCGTATTCCGGGTCGTGTCGAGGATACGGACGCCCGGCACCGCGAGGCTCCGCCAGTCGCTGCCGCCGCGGTTCGGACGACGCACGCTGAACCATTGCCGGGTCAGCGCGTGGCGGTCCTTGAGCCCGGCGTAGCCGGCGTCGCGCGGGCCGACCCCGGCATGCGCCGCGAGCTGCCGCGCGACCCAGGCGGTATTGGCGCCGGCTTTTTCGATCCACAGAAAATCGTGTTCGCCGTCCCCCGAGGGCTCGAAGCCCAGGTCCTCGGTGACCTGGAAGTCTTCGGGCGCCTGCCGCAACGTGACGGCCAGGAGCGGCTCACCGTGAACGCGCGCCCAGTCCGGCAGCGCGAAGGATTCACGGACCACCGCTCAGCGCGCCGCGTCGACGGCAGGGACCACCTGGTAGAAGGTTTCGGCCTTTCCGATCAGGCCGAGGTCGGTCCGGGCGCGCTCCTCCGCCGCCTCGAGGCCCTCCTTGAGATTGACGACTTCCGCGTCGAGATTGGAGTTGCGCGCAATGAGGCCCGCATTCAGGACGCGCTGCTCGGTGACCGCGGCGCGCAGCTTGGACGTCTTGCGATAGCCGTCATCGGACAGCCAGAGCTCCGCCTGCAGTGCTAATGCGCCCATTCCCAGGCCGACGAGCAACGACCGAAAGTTGACCAAGCGATGACTCCCGAATGCGCGGCTCAGCCCGCGCCGACCGAAAATGCCGCGCGGCCGGCGTAGCGTGCTTTGCCGCCCAGTTCCTCTTCGATGCGCAGCAGCTGATTGTATTTCGCGATGCGGTCGGATCGTGACAGCGAGCCGGTCTTGATCTGCGTTGCCCGCGTGCCCACCGCAATGTCGGCGATCGTCGCATCCGAGGTTTCCCCCGAGCGATGCGAGATTACCGCCGCGTAGCCTGCATCCACTGCCATAGTAATTGCATCAAGAGTTTCGCTCAAGGTACCGATTTGGTTGGGTTTTATCAATATCGCGTTGGCTATTTTTTCGTCGATGCCGCGCGCCAGGATCGCCGTGTTCGTGACGAACAGGTCGTCACCCACGAGCTGCACGCGCTCGCCGAGGGCATCGGTCAGGAGCCGCCAGCCGGCCCAGTCACTCTCGTCCATGCCGTCCTCGATCGTCACGATGGGATAGCTCGCCACGAGTCCCGCGAGATACTGGCTGAAGCCCTCCGCATCGAACTGCCGGCCCTCCGACGCCAGCGTGTACAGGCCGTCGGCGTAGAACTCGGAACTCGCGACGTCGAGCCCGAGCAGAATATCCTCGCCCGCGCTGAATCCCGCGGTCTCGATCGCGGCCATGATCGTATCGAGCGCCGCCTGATTGGACGGCAGGTCGGGCGCGAAACCGCCCTCGTCGCCGACAGCCGTGTTCAGGCCCTTCCCCTTGAGCACCGACTTCAGGGCGTGAAAAATCTCGGTGCCCGTCCGGAGCGCCTCGCCGTAACTCGGTGCTCCCACGGGCAGAATCATGAATTCCTGGATGTCGACGCTGTTGTCGGCATGTGCGCCGCCGTTGATGATGTTCATCATCGGCACCGGCATCTCGGTACCGGCACCCAGGTGAGCGAACAACGACAGGCCGCGCGATCGCGCCTCGGCCTTCGCCGTGGCGAGCGAGATTGCAAGCAACGCGTTCGCGCCCAGGCGCGACTTGTTGTCCGTGCCGTCGAGCTCGCGCATCGTTTGATCGAGCGCGCGCTGGTCTTCGAAGTCGCTTGCGACGAGCGCATCGCGCAATGCGCCGTTGACGTTCGCGACCGCCTTCCGGACCCCTTTGCCGAGATAGCGGCTCTCGTCTCCGTCCCTGAGTTCAACCGCCTCGCGGCTGCCGGTCGACGCGCCCGAGGGTACGGCGGCCCGCGCAAAGCTGCCGTCTGCAAGCGTGACGTCGGCTTCAACCGTCGGATTTCCGCGCGAATCGAGAATTTCCCGGCCGCGAATTTCGCTGATCGTGATCATTGTCTCTCCGTTGGCTGTCTATACGCCGAGCCCGAATTCCGCCTCGAGATAGCCCTGCGCCTTTACGCTGCGATCGATGCCGACGAGCGTCTCGAGCAGGGCACCGAGCCGATCGAGCGGCATCGCGTTCGGGCCGTCGCTCAGGGCCTTCTCGGGATTCGGATGCGTTTCCATGAACAGACCCGCAATGCCCGCCGCCGTCGCCGCTCGCGCCAGTACCGGGATGAACTCCCGCTGCCCGCCGGACGCGGTCCCCCGTCCTCCCGGCAGCTGCACCGAATGGGTGGCATCGAATACGACCGGACACCCGGTTGCACGCATTATGGCCAGACCGCGCATGTCCGAGACCAGGTTGTTGTATCCGAACGAGAAGCCGCGTTCGCAGACCATGACGTCCTCGTTTCCGGTCGATTTCGCCTTGTCGACCACGTTCTGCATTTCCCACGGCGACAGGAATTGCCCTTTCTTGATGTTGACGGGCTTGCCCGCCGCCGCGGCGCGGACGATGAAATTCGTCTGCCGGCACAGAAACGCCGGTGTTTGCAGTACGTCGACGACGTCGGCAACTTCCTGCATCGGCGTGTCTTCGTGCACATCGGTCAGGACCGGCACATCGATCTGGCGCCGGACTTCCTCGAGAATGCGCAAGCCCGCTTCCATGCCCGGCCCGCGGAAGCCGGACTGCGAGCTGCGATTGGCCTTGTCGAACGACGACTTGTAGATCAGCGGCACGCCCAGGGACGCGCAGGTCTCCTTGAGCGATCCCGCGACGTCGAGCGCCATCGCCTCGCTCTCGATGACGCAAGTGCCCGCGATGAGGAAAATCGGCGCGTCGTTGCCGGCCTCGAATCCGCACAGTCTCATGCTTCGGCGGCCTCCGCTACGACGCCGCCGTGGCGCAGGCGCGCCGCCGTGATGAAACCCGAAAACAACGGGTGCCCGTCGCGCGGATTCGACGTGAATTCGGGGTGGAACTGGCTGGCGAGGAACCACGGATGGTCGGGAATCTCGACCATTTCGACCAGGTTGTCGACGGACAGCCCCGAAAACCTGAGGCCCGCCGCCTCGAGGCGCTCGCGATAATGGTTGTTGACCTCGTAACGGTGGCGGTGCCGCTCCTCGATCGTGCCCTTACCGTAGATCGTATGCGCGAGGGAATCCTTCGCCAGCATGACCTGCTGGGCGCCAAGGCGCATGGTGCCGCCGAGTTCGGAGCCTTCATCGCGTTCTTCGACGGCACCGGACGCGGTCTGCCACTCGGTGATCAGTCCGACCACCGGATGCGGCGTGTCTTTCACGAACTCGGTGCTCATGGCGCCCGCAAGGCCCGCCATGTTGCGTGCGGCTTCGATGACCGCGACCTGCAGGCCCAGGCAGATGCCGAGATAGGGGATGCCGTTTTCCCGCGCATGACGTACCGCGGCAATCTTGCCCTCGATGCCGCGTTCGCCGAATCCGCCGGGCACGACGATGCCATCCATTCCCCGCAGACACTCGCTGCCCTCTGCCTCGATGTCGTGCGCCTCCACGTAATGGATGTTGACGCGCGTGCGCGTGTGAATTCCGCCGTGCAACAGCGCTTCGGACAGCGAGATGTAGGAATCCCGGAAGTCCACGTATTTGCCGACCATTGCGACGTCGACCTCGAACCGAGGGTTTGCCTTCGCGTCCACGATCGCCTGCCATTCGCGAAGATCGGCCGGCGGCAGATCGAGGCCGAGCTGATCCACCACGATATCGTCGAGGCCCTGTTCGTGCAGCATGCCCGGTATCTTGTACAGGTCGTCGGCATCGTAGGCGGAGATCACGGCCGCTTTCTGCACGTTCGTGAACAAGGCGATCTTGCTGCGCTGCTCGTCGGGTAAGGGTTGTTCCGAACGACATACCAAAATGTCGGGCTGGATTCCGATCGAACGCAATTCCTTCACGGAATGCTGGGTCGGCTTGGTCTTGATCTCCGCCGACGTGGCGATGTACGGCACGAGCGTCAGGTGAACGAACACGACCCGGTTGCGGCTGAGTTCGGTGCCCATCTGGCGAATGGCTTCGAGAAACGGCAGCGACTCGATATCGCCAACGGTGCCGCCGATTTCGACCAGGCAGATGTCGGCGTCTCCGGCGCCCCGCTCGACGGATTGCTTGATCTCGTCCGTGATGTGAGGAATGACCTGCACGGTCGCGCCGAGATAATCTCCGCGACGTTCCTTGGCGATCACCGATTCGTAAATGCGGCCGGTCGTGAAGTTGCTGTTACGCCCCGTCGTCGTGCGCACGAAGCGTTCGTAGTGGCCGAGATCGAGATCGGCTTCGGTGCCGTCGTGGGTGACGAAGACTTCGCCGTGCTGAAACGGACTCATCGTGCCGGGATCGACATTGAGGTAAGGGTCCAGCTTGATCATGCTGATGCGCAAACCGCGCGCTTCGAGAATCGCGCCCAGGCACGCCGACGTGATGCCCTTGCCCAGCGACGACACGACACCGCCCGTGATAAATACGTAGGAAGTCATAAGCGAGCTCGGTCACTGCTGACGAGAAACAAGAAAGGGCTGGAAGCAAAGCACTGTCCTCGTGTGCTTTTTCCAACCCTTCGAATGCCGCGCCGTCGTTGGATGAAGACGGCTTTAGACGATAGCAGATCGGCATTGGCGAGACAATGCAGCGGCGCTGCGCCGACTAGTCAATCGCGGGGCGGTCGCACCAGCGCACCGCAAGGCCTCCAGGCTCCGCCGCGGCCGCCTCCAGCCAGAGATCGCCGACAGCCACGAGTCGCTCGCCGCTGTACACGAGCGGCAGCTTGTCTCGCATCCAAGGAACGATACCGGCTTCTTGAAGCAGTTTCTTGAGTTTTCGTGTATGCCTATGACCAAACGGCTTGATTTTCTCCCCGCCGGTGCGGGTCTTGAGGGTCAGGCCCGTTTGCACGCAGGCCGCGGACAGGCCCGGCCCCTCGCCCTGCGCGAGCACCAGGCTGCCCAGGCCCGGGCCGAGCCGCACGGGCTGCTCGCCCAGACAAACACCGGAAAATTCCGGCTCGGCGACGGCGACAAGCAGGTACAGGCGGTCACGGAAACGGCGCGCCTCCGCGCCGTCCCAGCGAACCAGCGGCGACGCGTCACGGCGTGCCGGCAGCAGGTCCTTGACGATACTCTCGAGCTGCGGCCCCGGCGCCTGCGGCAGGCCGTTCCGGGTGCACGCCCGGCGGAGCAGGTTTTTTTGCCGCGCGGGCGACAGGCGCCGCAACGCCGGCACATCGATTCGATCGGCCCGGACGCCGAGCGACGCGAGGTCGATATCGGCCAGATCGTCGAGCAGGCCCGCGGCTTCGCGAGCCAGTTCCGCACTTCGCGCGAGCCGCGAGGCGACCTGCGGCCAGCGGTCCGCAAGGCGCGGCAGCACCCGGTTGCGCAAAAAATTCCGGTCGTGGTACGTCGCTTCGTTACTGGGATCATGCACCCATTCGAGGCCGTGTGCCGTTGCGTAGTCGAGGAGCGAGTCCCGCGGCACGTGGAGTAGCGGCCGCGCGAGCCAGCCGGCGCCGAACGGCCGCAGCTCCGGAATGCCGGCGACCCCGGCCGGGCCGCTGCCTCTGAGCAGGTTCAGCAACAGGGTCTCGGACTGGTCGTCGGCGTGGTGTGCGCTCAGCAGCCAATCGGTTGCCGTTACGAGCGCGTCAAAGGCCGCGTAGCGCGCGTCGCGCGCGGCCGCCTCCGGCCCGCGTCCGGATCCCGCTTCGACGTCGACGACGCAGGTCCGGACATCGACATCCAGGGTCTTCGCAAAGCGCTCGCAATGCCGGGCCCAGTCCGCCGATTGCGGCTGCAGCCGATGATCGACATGGACGGCCAGCAACGCCTTAGCATGCCGTGCGCGGCAACGTGCCAGTGCGTGCAGCAGTACGCTCGAATCGAGGCCGCCGCTGAAAGCGATGATGTAGCGGAGTGGCCTGTTTGCCGCGGTCTCGAATCGTTCGAGCCGCGCCAGCAGATCATCGCAATCGAAGCTCACGTTTCCCTGAAGGCACCGAAGCTCGCAAGGCGTCGCTGGCGATTCTCGAGCAGTTGCTCCGGCGTCACGCCGTCGAGTTCGTCGAGACTCTTGATGAGGGCATTGCGGATGACCTCCGCCATGGCGTTCGGATTGCGGTGCGCGCCGCCGAGCGGCTCCTCGAGCACCTCGTCGACAAGGCCGAACTTGCTGAGTTCATCGGCCGTGATGCGCATCGCCTCGGCGGCGTCCTCGGCCTTGTCCGCACTCTTCCACAGAATCGAGGCACAGCCCTCCGGCGAGATGACCGAGTAAATGCTGTATTGCAGCATCAGCAGCCGGTCGCCGACGCCGATCGCGAGCGCGCCGCCCGATCCGCCCTCGCCGATGACGACGCTGACAATCGGCGTCTCGAGGCCCGCCATCATATAGAGGCTGTAAGCAATGGCTTCGCTCTGGCCGCGCTCCTCGGCGCCAACGCCCGGATACGCCCCCGGCGTATCGATGAGGGTCACAACCGGCAAGCCGAACTTGGCCGCCATGCGCATGAGGCGCTGCGCCTTGCGGTACCCCTCCGGTTTGGGCATGCCGTAGTTGCGACGCACTCGGTCCTTGGTGTCACGGCCTTTCTGATGGCCGATGAAGACCACCGAGCGGCCGTCGATCCGTCCGATGCCGCCGACGATGGCCGGATCGTCGGCGTACATTCTGTCGCCGTGCAACTCCTGAAAATCCGGCGCAATACTCGCCAGGTAATCCAGCGTGTAGGGCCGACTGGGGTGGCGTGCGACCTGCGCGACCTGCCATGCCGAGAGCTTCGAGAAGATGCTTTTGGTCAGCGACTCACTTTTATCGCGCAGGCGGGCGACTTCGTCGTTGATGTTGATTTCCGAGTCGTCGCCAACGTAGCGCAACTCTTCGATCTTCGCCTCGAGTTCGGCGATTGGCTGCTCGAAATCCAGAAACTGTAAGTCCATAGCCGATCTTTTGAGAGTGGGGCGCCGCAGTCACGCGATGTGAGTGGCGAGAGCGCAAACTTTACATGATTTCACGGCCGGGTGCGTACAGCAGACGGACATTATTTGCACCCAGTAACTCGGTCAGCTTGTCGCGCAACTCGCGGCTCGGACGCACCGACCACTCGGGTCCCAGCTTGAGGTGCGCCTTCGCGCTGGCCCCGAAGTACTGCACCGCGACATCGCAGTTGCCTTCCCGATACGGCAGCAACATGTCATGCAGTTTCACCAGCAGCGCGTCGCCCTGCCCGTTCGGTGCCAGCCGCAGCACCATGCTCTGTGCGCGGCTTTCGATCACGCGGTCGATGTGCAGCACGTTTTTCGCGTTCACGGTCCATGCCGCAACGAAATCGTCGTACCGCAGGTTGCCGGTCACCACCACGATTTCGTCCTTCACGAGCAGGTGCCTGAATTCCTGAAACGCCTCGCTGAATAAGGTGACCTCCATGCGGCCACTGTCATCGTCGAGTGTCACGGTCACGCGATTGCCGCGCTTGCGCACATCGACGATGAGTCCCGCGATCGTTACCTCCTGGCGCGGCTGCGCGTAGTTGCGCTGCCCCGACAGGTTTGCCGGCGGCGTCTCTGCCGCCAACTCGCCGAGCTTGCCGTCAACGAAAAAACGCGCGTCCGACCGCACAGCGTCGAACGGATGACCGGTCAGGTACAGCCCCAACGCCTCTTTCTCGTTACTGAGCAGGAGCCGATCCTGCCACTCACTGAGATGGACCGGCGCCGCTTCGATCACTTCCTTTTCCGGCACGTCGAGTCCGAACATGTCGTTCTGCCCGGCGGCGAGCGCCCTGGCATGCTGATCGGCGCACTGCACGGCTTCGGGGACCTGGTGCATCAGCTCACGCCGCGTAACGCCGAAATCGTCCATCGCGCCGGACTTGACCATCGCCTCGAGCGCCCGCCGGTTGACCTTTTCATGGTCGACGCGACGACAGAAGTCGAGGAGGCCCGAAAACGGGCCGTTGGCCGCACGCTCCGCGATCAGCGCTTCGACGGCCCCGCGGCCCACGCCCTTGATCGCACCAAGGCCGTAGAGAATCGTCGTCTCGTCCGAGGCGTCGAAATGATACGACGAGCGATTGATGCTCGGCGCATCGAGCGTGATCCCGAGCTGCCGGCACTCGTCCTTCAGCGTGACGAGTCGATCCGTGTTGTCCAGGTCCGCGCTCATGACCGCCGCCATGAACGCGGCCGTGTGATGAGCCTTCAGGTAAGCGGTCTGGTAGGACAACACGGCATACGCCGCCGAATGCGACTTGTTGAAGCCGTATCCGGCGAACTTTTCCATGAGATCGAAGATTCGCGTCGCGGTCGCCTTCGTAACGCCGCGATCCGTGGCACCGGCCACGAAAACCTCGCGTTGCCTGGCCATCGCCTGCGGGTTTTTCTTGCCCATGGCGCGCCGCAGCAAGTCGGCGCCGCCCAGCGTGTAACCGGCGAGCACCTGTGCGATCTGCATCACCTGTTCCTGGTAGAGGATGACGCCATAGGTTTCCTCCAGAACGGGTTTGAGTTCCGGATGCAGGTAGTCGACGTCGGCCTTGTTGGTGGCGTGCTTGCGGCTGATGAAATCGTCGACCATCCCCGACTGCAACGGACCAGGCCGAAACAGCGCCACGAGGGCAACGAGGTCGTCAAACTGATCCGGACGCAAGCGCTTGATCAGGTCCCGCATGCCGCTCGACTCGAGCTGAAACACCGCCGCAGTCCGGGTCTTTTGCAGCAGCTCGAAGGTCCGCGCGTCATCGAGTGGAATGCGGTTGATGTCCAATCGGCGCGCCGGATCGCCGGCGTTCACGATTCGTACCGCGCGGTCGATGATGGTCAGGGTCTTGAGCCCGAGAAAGTCGAATTTGACGAGCCCGACGGCTTCGACATCGTCCTTGTCGAGTTGCGTAACGAGATTCGAGCCGCCTTCCTCGCAGTACAAGGGCGTGAAATCGGTCAACTCGTCGGGCGCGATTACGACGCCGCCTGCGTGTTTCCCCGCATTGCGGACAAGGCCCTCCAGCGACCGTGCAAGGTCGATAATCGCCGCAACCTCTTCATCGTCGCGGTACATCGTGGCGAGTTCATCGGACTGCTCGAGCGCCTTTTCAAGCGTGATCCCGAGTTCGAACGGCACGAGTTTTGCGATTCGATCGACAAAACCGTAAGGCTGTCCGAGTACCCGCCCGGTGTCGCGAATGACGGCTTTCGCCGCCATCGTGCCGAATGTGATGATCTGCGCGACTCGATTGCGGCCATAGCGCTCGGCCACGTAATCGATGACCCGGTCCCGGCCTTCCATGCAGAAGTCGACGTCGAAATCGGGCATCGACACGCGCTCGGGATTCAGGAATCGTTCGAACAGGAGATCGTGGGCCAGCGGGTCGAGATCGGTGATACCCAATACCCAGGCGACCAGCGATCCCGCGCCGGAGCCGCGGCCCGGACCGACCGGCACGTCGTTGTCACGCGCCCAGCGGATGAAATCGGCTACGATGAGGAAATAGCCGGGAAATCCCATATTGCGAATCACACCGAGTTCGCGCTCGAGTCGTTCGTAATACGGCGCGCTGACCGCATCGCGCTTTTTGGCCGGCGTGCCTGCGACTTCGTACAGCACGTCGAGCTTTGCGCTGAGGCCGCGCCGCGCTTCCTGCTCCAGGAACTCGCCCTCGTCCTTGCCGTCCGGGACGGGAAACGCCGGCAACACGCTGCTGCCGAGCTTCAGGTCGAGGTTGCAGCGCGTCGCAATTTGCAGCGCGTTGTCGAGCGCCGCCGGAACATCCCGAAACAATTCGGCCATTTCGGCGGAACTCTTGAGATATTGCTGCTCGCTGTAGTTGCGCGGCCGGCCCGGGTCCGCGAGGCTGCGCCCGTCATGGATACAGACGCGCGCCTCGTGCGCCGTAAAACCGTCGCGATCGAGAAAACGGACGTCATTGCTCGCGACCACGGGCACGCGCTCGCGGGCCGCGAGTCGCAGGCTTGCCTGCACGCAATCCTCTTCGCCCGCGCGGCCCGTTCGTATGAGCTCGAGATAGAACCGGTTCGCGAAGACGGAACGCCAGCGCTGCAGCCGCTCGCACGCCTGTTTCTCGTGGCCGAGCAGCAGCGCCGAGCCCACGTCGCCCGCTGCGCCTCCGGACAGCGCCAGCAGACCGCTACAGGACGCTTCATCGAGCCACTGGCGATGCACGAGCGGTTGTCCACGCTGCTGACCTTCGAGATACGCCCGCGACAGCAGCCGCGACAGATTCCGATATCCGCCGTTGTCCTGGCAAAGCAGAATGAGCCGGAACGGGCGCCCCGGTTCGTCGTCATTGAAAATGGCCAGATCGGAGCCGACGATCGGTTTGATCCCGGCGGCCACTGCCTTGGTATAGAACTTGACCAGACCGAACAGGTTGTTCTGATCCGTCAGAGCGACCGCGGGCATGCCGTCCGCGGCACAACGCCGCATCAGCGCCGGAATCCGCACCGTGCTGTCCTGCAGCGAATATTCGCTGTGGACATGCAGGTGAACGAACGGCACCGCCGTCACGACGCCGCCCTGACCGGCGCAAACGAGCGCCGGTGCAGATTGCAGGGACCGAGTTCGTGCAATTTATTGCGATGCATTGCGGTAGCGTAGCCCTTGTGTTGTGCGAAGGCATAGTCCGGATACAGCGCATCCATCCTCACCATGATCCCGTCGCGAGCGGTTTTCGCGAGAATCGATGCCGCGCTGATTGCCGGCACGCTGGCGTCACCCCTGACAACCGCGTCGCCGTCGAGCTGCCGCTCGTAGAAACGAAGATTCGGCAGGCGGTTGCCATCGATCTGCAACGCGCCCGGCACCACGGCGAGACCGAGTATCGCGCGGCGCATGGCGAGCATCGTCGCGCCGAGAATGTTGAGGCAATCGATTTCCGCGCAATCGGCCCAGGCCACGGACCAGGCCAGCGACTCCGACCGGATGCGCGCGGCGATTCGTTCGCGCGCCGCCGCCGTCATTTTTTTCGAATCCCGCATCCCGCAGGTGGCCTGTCCGGGCGCCAGGATTACGGCGGCCGCCACCACGGGCCCCGCCAGCGGGCCGCGGCCCGCCTCGTCGACGCCCGCGACGACGTCCGTTTTACCCGGAAACAGCGGTGTTCGTAGCATGGTCTGCGAGATCGAGCACGGCATCGGCCGCGCGCTGGTTGGCGCCCTGAGCCAGATCCGATCGCAGTTTAGCAAATCTCGCGGCAATCTCCCGGCGCCGTTCGGGATTGCCAAGCAGCTCCACGACAGCGGCGGCAAGCGCCTCGGGAGTGGCGTCTTTCTGAATGAATTCAGGCACGTATGCTGTTTCCGTCAGCAGGTTCGGCAACGTGAAGCGATCGACTTTCAAGAGCCCGAGCGACTGGATGATGAACACCGTCAAAGCGGACATCTTGTAGGCGGCGACGGTGGGCTTTCCGAGCAGCGCCGATTCGAGCGCAGCGGTGCCCGAGGCGAGCAGGACCAGGTCCGCACTCATCATTACGCGCTCCGAGTCGCCATCGTGAAGGCTGAAATCGCCGCGCACGCCCGCGTCCTCGAGTTGTCGTTCGATCATGGGCTTCAAGGCCGGGGCTGCAACCGGCGTGACGAACCGACAGTCCTCGACGCGTTCGCCGATGATCCGCGCCGCCGCGGCCAATATCGGTCCCAGCCGCGACACCTCGCTGGGCCGGCTTCCGGGCAGCACGGCGATGACCCTGTCGGCACCGGCGATACCGAGCGCACGGCGTGCCGCAGCCATATCGACCTGCTGCGGCGCCGCGTCGGCTTTGGGATGGCCGACGAACACCGCGGTGACGCCATGTTCGTCATAGATCGCTTTTTCAAACGGCAGAATGCACAGCACGCAATCGACGGCCTGCCTGATTTTTTTGATACGCCCGGAGCGCCAGGCCCAGACGGAGGGACTGACGTAGTGCACGGTACGGATGCCGGCAGCTTTGAGCTGCACTTCGAGACCGAGATTGAAATCCGGCGCATCGATGCCGATGAAGACGTCGGGCGGGGCCGCGGTCCAGCGCCGCACGAGCGATCGGCGTAACTTCAGGAGGCGCGGTATTTCACGCAATGGTTCGACGAGGCCCATCACCGCGAGCGCGCCGGCGTTTTCCCAGCATGCGCAGCCCGCCGCAATCATCTCCGGCCCCGCGACGCCCTCGAACGTAGCATCCGGTACGCGTTGGCGTATTGCATGTATCAGCCCGGCACCGAGCAGGTCGCCGGATGCCTCGCCGGCAACCAATCCGAACTTCATCCCCGCCTACCGAATCACGCCGCGCTCGGATGAGCGCAGTGATTGCAGCAGGACCGCAAGCTCGGGCTGAGTCTCCGCCAATTGCGCAATCTCGTCGATCGCCGCGGCGAGCTTCTTGCCCTGGCGGAATATGATTCGATACGCGTTCTTGATGTTGCGAATCTGCCCTGCGTCGAAGCCCCGCCGGCGGAGTCCCTCGGAATTGATTCCTT
>JBFISV010000007.1:0-22886 GCA_041608415.1 Woeseiaceae bacterium | reverse complement strand
GATGTCGGGGCCGTGCCCCGCTCCGTCACCCGGGGACATTCTGGATTCGAGCAGCCAGTACCCGGCCTCGCTGCAGGCCGCCGGTCCGCCCTCGCCGTAACTGTCCGGGTCGAACGTCCTCTCTTGGACGGGCGGCCGTTCCGCCGCAACGATGCGGCCGTCGGCGAGAAATCGAATGCCGGGTTCGCCGAGGTCTGCGATGCTCAGGTCGCGCATGAGTTCGAGTGCGCGCCCGCGCGGATCTATCGACGGCCCCGCCGGCCGGAGCTGCACCGTCGATATGATCCGGCCATCGACGAAACGGCCGTGACCGTCGAGGTTCGCGATCAGAATCGGCGCGACGCCCTTGATGCCGTCGACACTGATGCCGTAGTAGGTTGCGAAATTGCCGAGGCTGTAGGCGATCAGTCGATCCTCGTACCGTTCCAGCGCACGGACGACGTGCGGACCGTGACCGATGACGAGGTCCGCGCCGGCATCGACCGCCATGCGCGCGAAGCGAACGATGTCCCCACGCGGTTCGCCGTAATACTCTTCTTCGGCAAACGGCAAATGCGTGACGTCATGTCCTTCGGCGCCGCCGTGAAAGGAAACGATGACGATGTCGTGCGTTCCCGCAAACCCGGACACGGTTCGCTGTGCGTGCGCGTAGTCGAGCATCATGTTCGAGTTCTTCGTGACCGCGTACGCCAGCACCGCGAGTTTCAATCCGTTGACTTCGAACGACGCGAATTCGCCGATGCGGCCGGACTGGTGAATTCCGGCGTCGGCGAGGGCCATCATCGTGGACGTCCGGCCCGCCTCGCCGAAGTCGCGAGCATGATTGTTGGCGAGGCTCAGGACATCGAATCCGGCGGCCCGGTAATGCGCCGCGTATCGCGTGGGGCTGCGAAACAGGTAACAGGCTTGCGGGTTGCTGCATTTCTTGCCGGGCTCGCCGCCGTCGACGAGGACCCCCTCCAGGTTGCCGAAGGCCACGTCGGCCGCGCTCAGGTACGGAGCGACAGCCGCAAGAAAACCCGCACCGTCATCGTCGGGGAGATGGTTCTGCGGATAATCGGTGCCGATCATCATGTCGCCGACCGACGCAATCGAAATGCGCATCAGCGACTTGTCGGGCTGCGCCGCCGCGGGCGGCGCTTGCGGCGACGGCACAGGCGCCGGTTGCGCCGGTTGCGCCGGTTGCGCGGGTTGCGCCGGTTGCGGCGGCGCGGTACTGGCGCAAGCCGCCAGCGCCAGCAGCGCGAGGCCGCAAATCGATGCACGCGCTCTAGCCCGCATGTGTCGACACGTCGCCAACCGGCCCGTTCGCAGTCACTCCGTCGCGCGGGAGTGTCGTTCGCCGCGCAGAATTGCGAGGCGCTGCCGTGCGCTGCATCGAAGATTTTGCATTGCAGTTCCGGCGGATACTCGCGCGTCCGGGCCCGGCCTTCATGTGTTTGCCATATCCGGGCTAGCCGCCGAGACGAATTCGCAAAACATCGATCTTCGCAGCGCGCAGCCGGCTGCGGACCCGATTGAGTTCATCGAGACTGTCGATGGGGCCGATGCGCACGCGGTGATACGTCTTGTCGTCGATCACGACTTTCTGGATTTTCGATGCGATGCCCTGCAGCGCCAGTTCCGCGCGGCGGCGGTCGGCATCGGCGTAGCGCGTAAACGACCCCGCCTGCAGGACGTAGATGCCCGGCTGCACGACCGCGGCGGGTTCGACGTCCACGAGAACGTCGGGTTCCTGTTCGGGGATGATGACCTCGAAGTTCGGCAGCATGTCGTAAAAGTCGAAGCGTTTTTTGGCCGCAGGAACGGGCGCCGCCGGCTCGCTGCCGCGTTCGTCGATCGCAGCGTCGAGGCTGGCCGGCTGGCGCGCGACGGACAACGGCGGGTCTTGCCGCTGCCGGTCGCTGACCCAGATGGCGGCTGCGACCGCGAGACCGACCGCGAGGCCGAACAGCCCGTACGCCCAGCCCGGGTAGTCCTGCCGTTTTTTGCGCCGGCTTTGACTTCTCCTGCGCTTGCGCCCTTTTGCCATTACATGGTCGCCGGTGCCGACACGCCGAGAATAGTGAGTCCGTTCGCGATGACGATGCGGGTTGCCTCACAGAGACTCAGGCGCGCATTGCGCAGCGCCGCCTCGTCGACGATGAACTGCTGTGCGTTGTACCAGCTGTGGAAATCGTTGGCGAGGTCGCGCAAGTAATGCACGAGATGCTGCGGCGCGCGGTTTGCCGCGGCGAGCTCGACGACCTCCGGGTAGCGGCTCAGGGACGTCAGCAGGGCCTTTTCGTGCGGCCCCGAGAGCAAGTTCATGTGGTCGCGGCCGTCATCGGCGCTCCACTCGATATTCTTCTCGTCGAGCTGCCGGAACACGCTCGCGATTCGCGCATGCGCGTACTGAATGTAGTAAACGGGATTGTCGCTCGACTGCGACCTCGCGACGTCGAGATCGAAATCGAGGTGCTGGTCGTTGGAGCGCGATACGTAGAAGAAGCGCGTGGCGTCGTTGCCGACTTCCGCACGCAGCTTGCGCAGCGTATCGAATTCGCCGCTGCGGGTCGACATCTGCATTTTCTCGCCACCGCGATACAGCGTCACGAACTGTACGAGTCTGACCTCGAGGTCATTGCCGTCGTAACCCATCGCCTCGAGACCAGCACGCACGCGCGCGACGTAGCCATGGTGGTCCGCGCCGAGAACGTCGATGAGGTAGTCGAAACCACGCTCGCGTTTGTCGAAATGATAGGCGATGTCGGAAGCGAAGTAGGTCTTGACGCCGTTTTCGCGCACGACGACGCGGTCTTTTTCGTCGCCGTATCGGGTTGCCGGAAACCACGTGGCACCGTCCCTCTCGTACAGTACGTTGCCGGATCTTAGAACGTCGAGGGCCGCATCGATGCGATTCGTCGCCGTCAGGCTCTGCTCGGAGTACCACGTATCGAACGTCACGCCGAACTCGGCGAGATCGTCCTCGATGTCGGCGCGAATGGCCTCGAGCGCCTGTTGGCGTATGCGATCGAAGCGCTCGGCGCCGAGCAGGGACACGGCTCGCTCGACGATGGCCTCGACGTACGCTTCCTTGTCGCCGGCGGGCGCGTCGGCCGGCAATCCGGCGATGACATCCGCAGCGGAAAGCGCGTCGTTCGATTCGATCGTCGCCGCAATGTCGCGGATATACTCGCCGCGGTAGCCGGCGCTGGGAAACGGCACGTCGATGCCGTCCCGCTGCAGAGCGCGGATCCAGACGCTCACGCCGAGTATATCCATTTGCCGACCGCCGTCGTTGACGTAGTACTCGCGGCTGACCGGGTAGCCGCGGGCTTCGAGCAGATTGCCGAGCGTTGCGCCGAAAGCGGCGAGGCGGCCGTGACCGACGTGCAACGGGCCGGTCGGGTTCGCGGACACGAATTCGAGCAGTATTCTCGGATGACTTCGGGCCGGCGCACGGCCGTAAGCCTCGCGCTCGTCGAGTATGCTCCCGACCTCGGCGTGAAACGCAGCCGGGCTCAGTCGGAAGTTTATGAATCCGGGACCGGCGATAGCGACGTCGTCCACGAAGCTGTTTGCCGGCAGGGCTGCGACGAGCGCGGTCGCGATGTCGCGCGGTTTCTTGCGCGCCGGCCGCGCGAGCCGCATTGCAAGGTTGGACGCGAAATCGCCGTGCGCGGCATCGCGCGTGCGTTCGACCGTCGATTCGATCGCAAGGTCGGCGGCCACATCGCTGAGGTCCGGCAGGGACGCGAGCGCATCGTTCAGGAGATTGGCGACAAGGGGCTTCATGATCGGTCCGCGATTCTACAGCGTGCCGGCGAGAAAAGGCGAAAACGCGGCGACCGCTTCAGTTCCACCGTCCCGCATGACGCAGCAATATGCCGGCTAAAACAATTCGATGGGATCGACGTCGATCGACCAGCGTGCGCGGCGCGCGGCGGGCTCGGCTTCGAGAACGGGCCGCAGGTGCCGCAGCAGGCCATGCAACGCGCGGCGATCGCCGGTCTGCAGCAGCAGCTGGGCGCGATACCGTCCGGCCTTACGGGCCATGACCGCGTCCACGGGACCCAGCACGCGAACCTGTCGCGCTCCGTGGCGCTCGACGTGTCGTTTCGCGGCGTCGAGAAACGCGTGTGCGTCTGCCCGCCGGTGCGCCGATGCGCGCACGAGAGCAAGGCGCGAATACGGCGGCCAGTGCGTGGCCTTGCGCTCATCGAGCATGTCGCCGGCCACGCCGCCGTATCCTCCCTCGATCAGGCGTTTCCAGAATCGGTGGCCCGGAAAAGCGGTCTGGATCAGCACTTCGCCGGCAACCCGTTCGCGGCCGGCGCGGCCGGCCACCTGGATGATCGTTTGTGCCATGCGCTCGTCGGAGCGGAAATCCGTGCCGAACAAGCCCTGGTCCGCGTTGACGATGCCGACGAGCGTGAGCTTCGGGAAGTGATGTCCCTTGGACAGCATTTGCGTGCCGACGAGGATATCGGCGTCGCCCGCCGTGGCAGCAGCCAGCGCTTCGTCGATGGCGCCGCGCCGCTGCGTGGTATCGCTGTCGATCCTCCTGATCGTGCGCCCCGGGAAGCGGCCGATCAGCGCATCCTCGAGCCGTTCCGTCCCCGCGCCGAGCGGCCGCATCTCGCCGCCGCAGTCGCCGCAGGCCGAATCGAGCGGGCGCCTGTGACCGCAGTGATGACAACGCAGTTCGCGCTCACCGGCGTGCACGGTCATGCGCGAATCGCAGCGTCGGCATTCGGCCAGGTGACCACACGTGGGACAAATCAGCGTCGGCGCGAAGCCGCGGCGGTTCAGAAACAGCAGTACCTGCCCGTCGTTCGCGAGATGCTCGGTAATTGCGGCGGCGAGTACGTCACCGAGGCCGTCGTCGGCGTGCGCCCGGCTCAAGTCGACGATGCGCATCGCGGGCGGCTGGGCGCCACCGGCGCGATACGGTAACTCGAGGTGACGATAGTTGTCGTCGCGGCAGTGCTTGAGCATTTCGAGCGTCGGCGTCGCGCTGCCGAGCACGATCGGGATCGACGCGTGCTTCGCCCGCGCGATCGCGAGATCCCGAGCCGAGTAGCGCAGACCCTCCTGTTGCTTGAACGAATGATCGTGTTCTTCGTCGACGATGATCAGGCGCACGTTCGGGAGCGGCGCAAAAATCGCCGAGCGCGTGCCGACCAGCAGCCGCGCGGCCCCCGCGCGCGCGCGCCGCCAGGCCGACAGCCGATCCGTCTCGCCGAGTCGCGAGTGCAGCACCGCCGGATCGAGGCCGAGTCGCGCACGAAACCTCGACACGAGCTGTGGCGTGAGGCCGATTTCGGGAACCAGCACGAGCGCCTGTCCGCCGGCCCGCAGCACGTCGTCGATCAGGTGCAGGTACACCTCGGTCTTGCCGCTGCCGGTGACGCCGTCGAGGACGAAAGCGGCGAAGCCGTGTGCCGACCGAATCGCTGCGACGGCGAGCCGCTGTGGCTCGTTGAGCTTCGGGCCGGCCGCCCGGTCCGGTTCGGATAGCGCCTCTTCGTCGTCGGCCACGCCGCTCGATCGGCCGATCAGGCCCGCATCGAACAGCGGTTTCGCGACGCGCCGCCAGTTCGGTAGCATGCCGGTCAGCGTATCGACGTCGATGCCACGGCAGCCGGCAGCGTCGAGGAGCCTGAGCAGCGCGGCCTGCTGCGGCGCGCGTTTCTGGCGTGCGTCGATTTCGGCAGGCAGCGAAACGTCGTCGCCGCGCGCGACGAACTCCTGCGTCGGGTAAAGGGCATTGCCTTTGCGTAGCAGGACGGGCAGCGCGGCTGCCGCCACCTCGCCGACCGGATGATGGTAATAATCGCTGGCGAAGGAGATGAGCCAGAGCGCGTCCTCCGACAACAGCGATTCGTCGTCGAGGCAGGCGAACGCTCGTTTCATGCGCGTTGCCGGGACGTCGCTCGCCGCCGCGATGGCGAGGACGACGCCGACGAGCTTGCGGCGGCCGAACGGCACGAGCACACGGGCACCGGGCCGCGGGCAGCGACCGCCCGCGGGCGGCAGGTAGTCGAAGCACCGTGACAGCGGCACGTTGACGGCAACGTTGAGAATCGGTTCTGCGGTCAAAGTCTTATCAAAAACAGGTACTTGGACGTCCGGCAGCACATTTGTTTAACATAATCCAGGCGCCCGTCGCGCCGCGCATACGGTCAACCGTATCGTGGCCGGGACGTTAATGGGGTAGGCAGCCACGTTAGATGACTTGGGCGCGCAGTCAAGAGGGCATACGGAATGCAGAGATGGAGATTAGCCCGGATATTTCACGAGTGTGACGCGCTCTCGCTGATCCATTGTCCGCCTGACGCTCGTTCCGCCTTCGGGAATAGGCCCCGCTATTCCGCTCAGTCGGAAAAAACGTCAGCCGAACAATGGCTCGACCGATCTTACGCGCCAACCCGCGAACTATCCGGGCTGGCCCGGATATTTCACGGGTGTGACGCGCTCTCGCTGATCCATTGTGCGCCGCGGCAGGCCGGGCCATGAGCGCCGGGGCCGGCGTATTTGCGGTATCGTCGCCTTGCGAGCAACCGAGCGGAGCGCACACGCTGCAGATCGAGAGGCAACTGAACCTGTTCTTCGCCGAGGTGGAACGGCGCGCCCTGCGCATCGCCGAAATCGCGGTACGCGATCGCGACGAGGCGCTCGACCTCGTGCAGGAATCGATGATCAAGCTCGCGCGGCATTACGGGTCGAAACCGGCCGAGCAGTGGACGCCGCTGTTCTATCGCATCCTGCAAAACAAGATTCGCGACTGGCATCGGCGCCAGAATGTCAGAAACCGCGTTATGGTCTGGTTCGGCCGCGGCAGCGCGAACGAAACGGCCGTGGATCCTGTCGCCGCGGCGGTGGACCCGCTGGGGCGGACGCCGGAAGAAGAGCTGGCCAATCAACGGGCCATGGACGAACTCGAGAGCGCTATCGCCGAACTGCCGGCGCGCCAACGCGAGGCGTTCATGCTGCGGACGTTCGAGGGTCTCGACGTGGCCGGCACGGCTCTCGCGATGGGTTGCAGCGCGGGCAGCGTCAAAACGCATTACTCTCGCGCCGTGCATTCGTTGCGAGACACCCTGGGAGAACACTGGCAATGAAGACTCCGATTGATGACGATCGCCGCTCGCGGAGCAGCGAATCAAATGCCGGCGACTCGCATGACGCGCCGCTCACCGGGCGTGCCCGCGAGCTGTTCGACGAAAGTGTCGAACGCCTCGATGCGGCGACGCTGTCGAAGCTCAACCAGGCTCGACACGCGGCGCTCGCGTCATCCTCGCGGTCTGCGACGATTTGGTTGCGATGGTTACCGGCCACCGGGCTCGTGGCCGCCGCCGTGATCGCCGTCGTCATGCTGCAGGGCCGCGCGGGTATCGACATGCCGGGCAACGCGGAGGATTTCGAGATCCTGCTGGGCCAGGACGACCTCGAAATGATCGAGGAACTGGAGTTTTACAGCTGGATCGAACTGGCGGACCTCGACGGCTCGGACGATGTCGGCTAGACGCAACCTGGCGGTCTGGCTGTCGGGCGCACTATTGTCGGGCGGCGTCGCGCTCGCGGCAGACGACGCCATGCCGGAGGTGGCGTTTCTCGAATACCTGGGAATGTGGGAACAATCGGACGACGAGTGGCTGGCGCTCGAGGATGACGACAGCGTCCAGGCCGCCGAACCTGACGAACGGCTCGATCCGGCGCCGCGAGGCGAAGAATCGACGGAGAAAGTACGATGAAATTCAGATGCTTGGCAGTAGCGATCACATTGCTCGCAGGCGGCGTCGCGCTCGCGGACGACGGCGTTGCCTGGCAGAGCCTGAACGGCGATCAGCAGCAGGTGCTCGACCGGTTTGCCGAAAACTGGGACGAGCTGCAGCCCGAAAGACAGCAGCGACTCGCAAGGGGCGCCGAGCGGTGGATCGGCATGAGCGAAGACGAACGCCACAACGCGGCACAGCGCTTCAAGCGATGGCAGGGCCTGTCAGCCGATCGCCGCGAACTCATCAGGGAACGCTGGGAGATTTATCGCGGCCTGGCGCCCGATCAGCGGCAGCGTATCCAGGATAATTTCCGTCGCTATCGCGAGCTCAACCGCGATCGTCAGCGGCAACTCAGAGATCGCTGGCGAAAACTGACGCCGGCCCAGCGGCAGCGCGTTCGCGATCGAATCAAGGATCGCAGGCGGACGCATCCCATGCCCCGCGAGTGACGCAGGCACGGCCGGCGGCGGTGGCATGCGGGCCGTAGGGACGTGCTCGACATGACGCGCCCGCTTTGCGGGTAGCGGCCTGTCAGAGATCATCAAACCATTATCGGACGATGCAAGCCCCGGCGTGCGCTCGTGCGGCAAACGACCTTGACTGACGTCGATCGACCTCGATTCGTCCGTCATTCTTACCTGACGCGTGCGTAATTCGCGGTCGTGAGACCGCGCGGCAGATTCGGCCGCCGCGAGACAGCAGTATTATCGTCAGCCGCACAGATTCCCGGCAGGTCATGACGTCCGGGGTCGCCGTGCCCGCAGTGGCGCGCTTCGGCTGCGGGCTTTTCCTTTGTGCGCAGCGAATCAATGTTGTTAGAGTACGCCGATCCTGACGGAGAGGCATTCATGAAGATCGGTGTTCCAAAGGAAATTCATGCGGGCGAACGGCGTGTTGCGACAACCCCGGATGTCGCTCGCGACATCATCAAGCTCGGCTACGGGCTCGCCATCGAATCGGGCGCGGGCAGGGCTGCCAGCTTCTCGGACGAGGCCTATGTTGCCGCCGGCTGCGAGATCGTCGCGGTGGCCGCCGAAATCTGGAGCGACGCCGACATCATCCTGAAAGTGCGCGGCCCGGAGTCGGGCGAGGCGGATGGATTGACGCCCGGGCAAACACTGATCAGCTTTCTCTGGCCGGCACAGAATCCGGACCTCCTCGAACGTTTGACGGCAAGCGGCGCGACCGCCATTGCCATGGACAGCGTGCCGCGCATATCGCGCGCGCAAAAGATGGACGCATTGAGTTCGATGGCGAACATTGCCGGTTATCGCGCGGTCATCGAAGCCGCGCAGCATTTCGGTCGATTTTTTACGGGACAGATCACCGCCGCGGGGAAGGTGCCGCCCGCAAAGGTGCTCGTCATCGGTGCGGGGGTCGCGGGACTTGCAGCGATCGGCGCCGCGAAGAGCATGGGCGCGATCGTGCGCGCTTTCGATACCCGCCCCGAAGTCAAGGAGCAGGTCGAAAGTATGGATGCCAAATTCCTGATGCTCGACTTCGCCGACGAGGATGGCACCGGCGAAGGCGGCTACGCCAAGGTAATGAGCGACGAATTCATCAAGGCCGAAATGGAATTGTTCGCCGAGCAGGCCACGGAGGTCGACATCATCATCACGACCGCATTGATTCCCGGCAAGCCCGCGCCGCGGCTGATCACGGCGGAAATGATCGCTTCGATGCAGGACGGCAGTGTCGTCGTCGATCTGGCCGCCGAGCAGGGCGGGAATTGCGAGCTGACCGAACCGGACAAAGTCGTCGTCAGGGACGGCGTGTCCATTATCGGCTATACGGACCTGCCGAGCCGGCTGGCGAATCAGTCGAGCCGGCTTTACGCCACGAATCTCAAGCACCTGCTTACGGACCTAACGCCGGCGAAGGATGGCCGGATCGTCGTCGACATGGATGACGAAGTCATTCGCGGAGCGACGATCTGCAAGGGCGGCGCAACGACCTGGCCGCCGCCGGCGCCGAAACTTTCTGCGGCGGCGCCGAAAGTCGAGACCGAAACGCCACCGGTTATGGCAGCGAAAAAGAAGGGAGTCGCCGGTCCGATCGTTGCGACTGCAATCGGCGCGCTGCTGTTGCTCGGGCTCGGCGCCGTTGCGCCGCCATCCTTCATGGCGCATTTCACCGTGTTCGTGCTGGCCTGTTTCGTGGGCTACATGGTCATCTGGAACGTGACCCCGGCGCTGCACACGCCGTTGATGAGCGTGACGAACGCGATTTCGAGCATCATCGTCATCGGTGCGCTGCTGCAGATCAGCGCTCCGGAAAAAACGATCATGTGGATCGCGGCTTTCACGGTGTTGATAACGAGCATCAACATCGCGGGCGGCTTCGCCGTTACGCGCCGCATGCTCGACATGTTCCACAAGTGAGGCCGAGATGATTGGTGCCGGCATCGTTACGGTCTCGTACATAGCGGCGACCGTTCTGTTCATACTTGCCCTCGGCGGATTGTCGAATCAGGAAACGGCGCGCCGCGGCAATTGGTACGGTATCGCCGGCATGGCGATCGCGCTGCTCGCGACCATCTTCGGCGTCGTCACGCAGCATTACACCCTGCTTATCGTCGTTCTGTTGATCGGCGGCAGCATCGGTCTCGTGCTCGCCCGGCGCGTGCAGATGACACAAATGCCCGAGCTGGTCGCGATCCTGCACAGCCTCGTCGGTCTCGCCGCGGTCGCGGTAGGGTTCGCGAACTTCCTGGGCAAGTCCACGCACTTCGAAGGCGTGGAGCTCACGATCCACGATATCGAAACCTACCTGGGCGTGCTGATCGGCGCCGTGACGTTCTCGGGTTCGGTCATTGCATTCGGGAAATTATCCGGGCGGATAGGCGGCAAACCGCTGCTGCTGCCGGCACGGCATCTGCTCAATCTCGCCCTGCTCGTCGGGGCGATCTGGTTCGGCCGTGAATTCGTTTTGCAGTCGGCTGCGGGAGGCGGTGTCATTCCACTGTCGATAATGACGGTGATCGCTCTCCTGTTCGGTATCCATATGGTCATGGCGATCGGTGGCGCCGACATGCCCGTGGTCGTCTCGATGCTCAACAGCTATTCCGGCTGGGCGGCCTCGGCGACCGGCTTCATGCTCAGCAACGATCTGTTGATCGTTACCGGTGCCCTGGTCGGTTCGAGCGGCGCAATTCTCAGTTACATAATGTGCCGGGCGATGAATCGTAAATTCCTGGCCGTCATCGCGGGCGGCTTCGGCACGGGCACTGGCGCCCAGGCATCCGGCTCGGCCGAGCAAGGCGAAGTCTCGGCAATCGACGCCGTCGAGGTGGCTTCCATGCTAAAGAATGCACGGGAAGTCATGATCATTCCGGGCTATGGAATGGCTGTCGCGCAGGCTCAGCACATCGTGTACGAGTTGACCTCGTCGCTGCGCAACCTTGGCGTCAACGTGCGTTTCGGCATTCACCCCGTCGCGGGACGCATGCCGGGCCACATGAATGTGCTGCTGGCTGAAGCCAAGGTGCCGTATGACATTGTCTTCGAGATGGATGAAATCAACGAGGACTTTCCGAATGTCGACGTTTCGGTCGTCATCGGCGCCAATGACATCGTCAATCCGTCCGCGCAGGAAGAGCCGGACAGCCCGATTGCGGGAATGCCCGTGCTCGAATGCTGGAAGGGCAATACCACGATCGTACTGAAACGCAGCATGGCGACGGGTTACGCCGGCGTGCAGAATCCGCTGTTCTTCAAGGACAACACGCGCATGCTGTTTGGCGACGCGAAAGACAGCCTCGACGCGGTCTTCAAGGCGCTGTAGGCAGCATCGATGTTGATTTTTCCGGGGGGTCCGGCACACTTGAGTGTAACCAGTCTGCGATAATCGCCCTGCAGGCTGTGTGTGGACGGCAGTCGAGGTGCGCTAATGCTCGCTGGAATGGCATCCAATATCTCGCAACAGGTGTTGCGGACCGATGTGGCCGGTATGCCGCTCGAGTGGATCGACTACCGGGAAGCCGTACGCCTGTATCATGCCGAACAGGTGGCCTACGACTGCGGCACTCGCCTGTACACGGTCTTCGGCGGTTTCAGCGCTGTCCACGGCCGACGCAGCAAAATCGACGTCAATTCGATCATCGCGACGCACGGCACGAGCAAGAGCCTGTCACGCAATCGCGACAAGTATGTTCCACCCCTGAACAACCGGACACTGTTCAAACGCGACGCGAACCTCTGCCTCTACTGTGCGATGCGCTACCCGACGCGCGATCTGACCCGCGACCACATTACGCCGCTTTCGCAGGGCGGCAGAGACCGGTGGAACAACGTCGCAACGGCGTGTCGTCGTTGTAATAATTTCAAGGGCGGACGCACACCCGAACAGGCATCCATGCAGCTCGTCGCGGTCCCGTTCACGCCGACCTATGCGGAGTACATTTACCTGAAGGGGCGGCGAGTCCTCGCCGACCAGATGCAATACCTGTTGGCGCACATCCCGCGCTCGAGTCCGCTGCACGCGCGCCTCAAGGACCATTTGTTCTCGGGCGAAGGCGTCATCGATACGCACTTTCACGGATAGTAAAAAATTTCTCGGACTGTACCGGGTGGCGTATCATCTGCTCCCCCGACACCGCCGGTTATACTGTTGCCATGCAATACCTCATCGACGCCAGCGTTTACGTTTTCCGGGCTTATTACTCCATGCCGGACGACATGGTCGATCACGACGGCAACCCGATCAATGCGCTGTACGGTTTCTGTCGCTTTCTCGGCGACTTCATGGAGCAGGTCAAACCCGAGCACGTTGCCGTTGCTTTCGACGAAAGCCTGACGACGTCGTTTCGCACGAGCATATATCCCGAGTACAAAGCGAACCGTGAGCCGGCGCCAGCGGAGCTGAAGCGGCAATTCACACAGTGTCGCGCTTTTTCGCGCGCGCTGGGCTTGCTCGAATGCGCCGATCCGGCGTACGAGGCCGACGATCTGATCGGAACGCTCGTGGAATACGGCCGGCGCCGCGGGCGCGCGTCCACGATCGTCAGCCGCGACAAGGATCTCGCGCAGCTATTGCAGCGCGACGACGTGTTCTGGGATTTCGCGGGCAAAGGCAAGCTGATCTATGATCGCATTCCCGAGGTCTTCGGCGTGTGGCCCGAACAAATCGCCGATTTCCTGGCGCTCGCCGGCGACAGCGTCGACAACATTCCCGGCGTTCCGGGCGTCGGCAAGAAAACGGCGGAGGCGCTTTTGAACCATTTCGGCAGTCTCGAGAAGATCTACGCCAATCTCGACAAGGTACACGAGGTAGAGGTGCGCGGTGCGAAGACGCTCGGCGGCAAACTCGAGACTCACCGGGAAGCGGCGATGCTGGCGCGCAGGCTGACCGGAATCGCCTGCGACGCACCGATCGAAACCGCGAAAGCGGGGATGCGGCCCGCGAAGCCCGACCTCGGTGCGATCAATGCGCTGTTCGACGAAGCCAATATCGGCATGGCATTGCGTCGGCAGGCCGAGCGCCTGGCCGACCTGCATATCGCCTGATCATGCCGGACTGGCCGGCCATAATCGAAACGCTCGAGATGTATGGCGTCGAATTCGACGGCAAACCCGAGCCGCGGCCCGTCAGTGGCGGCGACATCAATGCCGCGTGGCGCGTCGAGGCCAAAAGCCGGACGCTGTTCGTTAAAACGGCGCTGCCAGACGCCGCCGACAGGTTCGAGGGCGAGGCGGCGGGCCTGGCCGAACTCGCGAGCGCCGATGCCGTGCGCGTCCCGGAGGTGATCGCGTGCGGTATGACCCTCGACTGTTCATTTATAGCGCTCGAATGGCTCAAGATCGAGGCAGGAAGCACCGAGACCGAACGGGAACTCGGCAAAAAACTCGCCGCGCTGCATCGGCATACGGCCGAGCAGTTCGGCTGGCATCGCAACAATGCGATCGGCCGCACGCCGCAGCACAATCGGTGGACGCGTGACTGGGCCGAATTTTTTCGCGATCAGAGACTCATGTTCCGGTTACAACTCGCGGCGAGCAATGGCTACGGAGGCGAGTTGCAATTGCTCGGCCGGCGGCTCGCCGACGGATTGCCGGCATTTTTTGCGGGTTACAAACCGATGCCTTCGCTCCTGCACGGCGACCTGTGGGGCGGCAACTGGGGGTCGGTGGACGGACACCCGGTGATCTTCGATCCCGCGGTTTACTATGGCGATCGTGAGACCGACCTTGCGATGACGCGCCTGTTCGGCGGCTTCGGCGCCGCGTTCTATTCGGCCTACGAGGCGGCCTGGCCGTCCGCCGACGGGAGCGCACAGAGGCAGGCCCTGTACCAGCTCTATCACGTGCTGAACCACCTGAACCTGTTCGGCAGCGGATACCTGGGCAGCGCCCAGCGCAGCCTGCAGGCGCTGTGCGCCCGGCTCTGAGGCGGCCGGGGGGAAATCTAGAAGCGCGACCTGAAGTTGAGCATTGCGAGGTGATTCGCGCGGTCCTCGCCGCCCCGGACGTTCAGGTGCTGAAGCTGGTAACCGATCTCGAGCGCGCTCTCGGCCGTCAGCCGGAAACCCAGACCCAGGTATCCCCGCGCCTGGTTGAGGCCGCGCCGGGCGCCGTAATCGGTTTCCGCGAGGTCGAAGAACGGTTCGATGGAGGCGATGATATCGACGGCGCCGCCCGGATTGAGTTTGCGCAGGTATTTGAGCTGGTAGCGGAAAAGGTGGCCGGTATCGTTGCTGTCGCTCAGGCGGCGCTGTTCGAAACGAAAGCGCATCGACAGTGAGGCATTGTCGAAGCTCAAGAATCGCCAGCTCAGGTGTTGCCAGAAGCGGTCCTCCGTCGACGTGCGGCCCGCACGCGCGTGCGTGCGGAATCGCGCATACCCGGCAAGCGCCGACAGGGACGCATTGATGTCGTAACCGATGCCGGGCCGCAACAGCAACTGGTTGACGCCGCTGCCCGCGTCGGGGTAGCGCGCCTGTGCCTCGAGCCAGTAGCGCCAGCGACTGGCGTTCGCCGATTCGCGAGCGGGCAACCGGTCGCTCATCGTTACGATAAGCCATGCACCGAAATCGTCTTCGGTGGTCGCTGCGGTCCCGGGAAACAACAGCAACGCCATCGCTGCGAGCGTGCGCAAGGCGTTCTTCTCGATCATGATCGCGGCAAAGCACTTCGCGAATTAATCAGGGTCTCCCTAGGGCCCGGGATTCCCGCTCGAACCCGGAAATTCGCTGAGATCGTCCGATTCGTCGACCTCGATGCTCGCTCCGAGGAAATCCTCCTCGAACAGGTACAGACACGTGCCCTCGGGAGCCTGGATGGAGCGGAATGCGCCCTCGAAGCCGGGAAACTTCTTGGTCGCGAGGCCGTGGCGCTCGCAGATTGCGACAATCGCCTCCCTGTCGTGGCACTTGAAGCACAGCGAGGGCCCGTCGAGGGCGATGCTCTCGGACAGGCCCAGCGCGATACCGCCGGCATCGAAGCGCATATGCATCGTCGGTTCTTCACGCATGTCGAGAACGACCGGCGCGATCGGCGCCCAGAAGCGGGCCGAGCGCATGGCGTCTCGTACCGGCAACGTGAGTTCGAACCAGGTGCCGCACGCGGAATCGTTGTCGTCTTCGTCAGCCCCGGAAAAGGTACGCGCCTCGAGCATCATGATGGCATGGCCGTCATGATCCTGAAGATGCAGTTCGTTGAACACGTCTTCGTGCAATCGCATGAGCGTGAAATCGAAGCCATGATCGGCCATCGAGCGGGCGTGTTTCGCGAGTTCCGGTTGCACGAAGGTCAGGGCCGGAGAGTCGAATTCGCGGTCGTGCAGGCCGATGCTCAAGACGCCGTCGCTGACCACGGCATACCTGTGCGGCCAGACATCGCCCACCGGCAGCTCCGCGAACCCCAGCGTCTTGTAGAACTTCAATGAGTCGAGAATATCCGGCGTGCGGACGCTGATTTCGAGGAAATTGCCGATACCACTCATTGCAGGGCTCCCATTGCAAGCGCCCGCTGTCGCGAAGCGGCGAGCTGATCGGGCGTCTCGTCGTCGTCGGTATTGGTGCCGGTCCCGGGCCAGCCGGAGCTGTGCTGTTCGATGAGTCGGTACAGGAAATCGACGTGGTCTTCGCGATCGTTCAAGCACGGAATGTAATGCAGCGTACCGCCGCCCGACGCCGCGAAGAGTTCGCCGTTCTGCAGTGCGATCTCCTCCAGGGTTTCGAGACAGTCGACGGCGAAACCGGGACAGACGACATCGAGCCGCTCGAGCTTTTGTCGGCCCAGAGCCGCGATCGTCTCGTCCGTGTACGGGCGCAGCCACTCGGCGCGACCGACGCGCGATTGAAAGGAGAGTATCCAATCGTCGTTGCCGAGGCTCAGCGACTCGGCAATCAGCCGCCCGGTTTTTTGCGCATGACAATGATACGGATCGCCGTCGAGCAGGGTCTGTCTCGGTACGCCATGGAAGGACAGCATCAGCTTGTCGCCGCGGCCATGGGCATTCCAGTAGTCGCGAATGCTCTGCGCCACCGCGGCGATGTAGCCCGGTGCATCGTGATAATGGTTGATAAAACGGAGTTCGGGAACCCAGCGTCGCTTGCCGAGCGCCGACGTTACGGCATCGAATACCGAGGCGGTCGTCGTGCCGGAGTACTGCGGATACAGGGGCAGGACGACGATGCGGCGTGCGCCTGCCGCATGCAGTTCATCGAGCGCTGCGGCGATCGACGGCCTGCCGTACGACATGCCGAGTGCGACGGCGGTTTTTGCGGCTGGCGCGCGCGACGAGTCCACGGACAGTCGTTCGCCGATTCGGCGTACAATCTCGGCCGAATTCAGCAACAGGGGCGAGCCTGACTCGGTCCAGATTTTCCTGTACGCGCGCGCCGACCGGCCCGGCCGGATGCGCAGGATGACGCCGTGCAGGATCAGCCACCAGAGCGGGCGCGGCATTTCGACGACGCGCGGGTCCCACAGGAACTCGCCCAGGTAACGTCGCACGGCGGACGCGGTCGGCTCGTCCGGAGTGCCCAGATTGACGACCAGCACGCCACGGGCCCCCGCTTGGCCGTGTTCGTAGGCAGGCGCTGACTGAAACTTCGGCATGAGGCTCCGGACCGGTGCTGAACGCCGCTACAGTACTGCAAAGTGCCGCATCGCGCTACTTTAGGCAGCTATAATTCATTGTCTTCTAAGGGTTTTGTGACATGGAACCGGCAACGCAAACGAAAACGACTGAAACGACCGGGCCGGATCTCCGGACCCTGATCCGGGACGCCGGGGTACTGCAGATCAAACTCGTGTTCGACGGCCTGCGTGACCTCGTGCTGGTGCCGGCGTCTATGGTCGCGGCACTCGTTAGCCTCGCGCGCGCACACGACGGCATCGCCGGGCCGCAATTCTACCGGCTTTTGAAGCTCGGCAAGCGCAGCGAGCAGTGGATCGATCTCTTTGCCGCGCACCGAAACCTGCCCGACGAAAACGGCGCGGGGAATGCGCCCGCCGATACGAACATCGATGACATCGTGAAGCGCATGGAGTCGTTCGTCGTCGAAGAGTATCGGCGCGGCGGGGTGACGGCGCAGGCCAAGAACAGAATCGACGCGGCATTGACCGCGCTCCAGCGAAAACAAAAGCCAGGCCGATAGCCGGGGTCAGTTATGTCAAACGCAGGATTGCCCGAGACGCAGATTTGTTAGCATGACTCGATAGTCTGTGACGTTTAGAGATTGGATATGTACAAGATATTTTTCACAGGCGGGATTTTTTTGGTCATGTCTGCGTGTGGCGGCAGTGGCGGCGGCGGTGCTGAAGATGGAATCAGCGCGACACCACAGCCGGATTCCGCCGGCATCATCAATATCGGATTGACGGACGCCGCCGTCGACGACGTCAAGGAGGTCTGGGTGCAGTTCACCGGCGTGGCGCTGAAACCCAAATCCGGCGATGAAATCGTCATCACGTTTGACGATCCGAAGAACATCGAACTTCTGGGATTGCAGAACGGCAACACCGCCGAGCTGCTTGGCGACACGAAAGTCGCGGTCGGCGCGTATAACTGGATCCGGCTCAGCGTCAATGCCGGGTTCGACAACGTTATGGATTCCTATGCGCGGCGAACGGACGATAGCCAGGTCGAGCTCCGCGTTCCGAGCGGCAGCCAAAGTGGCCTGAAACTCGTCAGTGGATTCACGATTACCCAGAACCAGTCGACAAACATCCTTCTGGACTGGGATTTGCGCAAGGCACTGTCCGACCCACCGGGGCAGCCTGGCATGAAACTCCGTCCTGCGCTTCGGGTTATCGACATGGCGGCGTTCGGTACGCTCAGCGGGACCGTCTCTGCCTCATTGCTGACTGATGCAGGCTGCACAAACGATATAATGGCGGATACCGGCAATGCCGTTTACATCTATGAAGGCGAGGTTAACGAGCCTGCCGATATCCAGGGCCTCGACACTGATCCGCTCGTAACCGCCACGGTCAGCGCCGACGCCGGCGAGACCTACGCGTACCGCGTAGAGTACCTGCCGGTCGGCGAATACACCGCGGCACTTACGTGCCAGGCCAACGACGATGATCCGGAAACCGATGACGACATTACGCTCGCACCCGTCAAGACCGGGGTGATGATCGTGGACAGTGAAGTAACAACGCTGGATTTCTGAACGTCGGGCGATCGGCAAAACTACGGACGTTCGACGTCCCGCCCGGACAACAGGTCGTCGAGGTGCGGCGGCGGGTGGTCGGGCCCCATCCGGCCGGACTTGAGTCGAGCGATGTAGTCCTTGTAGGCACGCATCGCCTGGTAACCGAACATCCAGCAAATCGGGATGTTCGCGAACAGGATGATGCCGGTGCCGACACCGATCACGTTGTCGAGGTCGGCGTCGGTCTTGACGAAGCCGAGCGTCGCCAGAATGATGAGCCCGCAGTAGGCGAGCTTGTATACGATCACGGGCTTGTTGCCGGCCATGAAGACGACGCCCTGTTCGCCGTAATAACTCCAGGAGATCATCGTCGAAATCGCGAACAGCCAGGTCGCGATCGTAACGACCCACTTGCCCAGTCCGGGCGTGACCGAATCGAAGGCTTTCGCGGTCAGGGTGGCGCCGACGAAATTGCGGTAATAACCGGCACTGACGACGACGGGTGTCTGCTCGCTCGTAAACGGCAGCCATTCGATTTCGAAGCCCGATGCCGTGGCCCTCGCGGTGCCGGCGACCTTGTGCAGGTTATTGGCAGTGTTGTCGTTCGCGTGTGCGCGCACGACGAGGAACGTGCTGTCACCATCGATCCAGTCGGTGCCGGGCGCGCGCATGTCCGGCAATCGCCAGCCGTCGCTGCCCGCGGTGAAGACCGGCGGCTCGTCGAAAACAATGTCCGGCGCGCGGTTCCAGATGCCCGTCGACAGGACGATCAGTGCGGTGAACGTGCACACCACGATCGTATCGATGAACGGCTCGAGCCCGGCTACGATGCCCTCACGCACCGGTTCGTCGGTTTTGGCGGCCGCGTGCACCATGGGCGACGAACCCTGGCCCGCCTCGTTGGAAAAAATGGCGCGCTTCATCCCTATCTGGAACGCGAAAAACACCGACCCGCCCACGAACGCGCCAGCGGCAGCCGCGGGCGAGAAGGCGGATTCGATGATTAGCGCGAACATCGAGGGTATCGCGGACAGGTTCGCTGCGAGCACCCAGATTCCGGCCACGAGGTAGGCGGCGACCATCAGCGGCACGACCGTCGCGGCGAAGCGACCGATGCGTTTGATGCCGCCGATGATGACGGCGCCGACGATGATCGCGAGAACGATCCCCGATACCCAGCTTGGCACGCCGTAATAGGCCTGCGTGATTTCACCGACGTTCCAGGCCTGGAACATGTTGCCGCCGGTTGCCGTTGAGACCAGCATCGAAATACAGAACACGATGCCGATCGTGCGGCCGAGCCGCGGCCAGTTCGCACGTTCGAGCGCCCGCGCGGCCACCCACATCGGCCCGCCGTGCGGGTTGTCCGGATCCTCGGTGTTGCGATACAGCATCGACAGGGTCACTTCGGTGAGCTTGATCGACATGCCGAGCAGCCCGACCACCCACATCCAGAACACGGCGCCCGGCCCGCCGAGCGCGATCGCGAGGGCGACGCCGCCGATGTTGCCGAGTCCGACCGTGGCCGACAGCGCCGCCGACAGCGCCTGGAAGTGATTGATCGCGCCGGGGTCGTCGGGGTCGTCGTAGCGGCCGCGCAGTACGGAAAAACCGTGCCTCAGGGCCCAGTATTGCGAGAAGCCGCTCCAGAACGTGAACAGAATGCCCGTGCCGACGATGGCGTAAAGCACGTACTCGTGCCAGAGGACGGCATTAAAGAGCGCCAATACCGCACTCGCATCCCCCATGCCGTAGAAGCCGGACGGCTAGCGCACCGTCGGCGCGGCCTCCATGATTGCCGCGACGCCCATGCCGCCGGCCGTGCAGACAGAAACCAGGCCGCGGCCCGAACCGCGCTCGTTGAGTAACTTCGCGAGCGACGCGATGATGCGCGCGCCGGTGGCCGCAAACGGGTGGCCTATCGCGATGCTGCCTCCCTTGACGTTCAGGCGCGTCAGATCGATCGGCCCCATGGCATCTTCGCGGCCGAGGCGGTCGCGGCAGAACCCTCTCGACTGCCAGGCTTTGAGCGTTGCAATGGTCTGTGCCGCGAACGCCTCGTGGATTTCGTAGAATTCGAAATCCTGCAGACTGATGCGCGCCTGTTTCAGCATCTCGGAGACGGCATAGGCCGGCGCCATCAACAGACCCTCGTCGTTGATGTAGTCGACTGCGGCAACCCGCGCGAAGGTCAGGTACGCGAGTATCGGCAGGTTTTTCTTGCGCGCCCAGAGTTCGTTCGCGAGCAATACGGCGGCCGCGCCGTCCGTCAACGGCGTGCTGTTGCCGGCGGTCATCGTCGCGGCGTCGCTTTTGTCGAAGACGGTTCGTAATTTGGACAACTTCTCGATGGTCGTGTCGCGGCGGATGTTGTTGTCTTCCTGCACACCGTTGAACGGCACCACGAGATCCTCGTACCAACCCGAATCGTAGGCCGCCGCCGCCTTGACGTGGCTCGCGAGCGCGAGCTGGTCCTGGTGTTCGCGCTCCACATCCCATTTCTTCGCGGTGATCTCGGTGCTTTCCCCCATCGTAAGGCCGGTTCTCGGCTCGGTCATGCCCGGGAGGTGCGGCGCGAGATAGCTCGGTCGCAGGCGCAGCCAGGGCCGCAAGCGGCCTCCGAACGACCGCGCGGCGTAGGAATCGAGCAGGATGTCGCGAAACGCATCCTTGAAGACGATCGGCACGTCGCTCGCGGAATCGGTGCCGCCGGCGATGCCGGCATCGATCTGGCCGAGCGCAATCTTGTTGGCGATCATGATGGCCGCCTCGATGCTCGTGCCGCAGGCGCGCTGCAGATCGACCGCGGGCGTCAGCAGCGAAAGCCCGGAATCGATGACCGACTCCCGGGCGAGCGCTGCGTCTCGGGAATGCTTGATCACGGCGCCGAGCGCGACGTCGCCGAGCTTCTGGCCCTTGAGGTCGTACTTTTCGACGAGGCCCTGCAGCGCGGCGGTCATCATCTCCTGGTTCGAACATTTTCGATAGGCTGTGTGCGAGCGGCAAAAGGGAACGCGTGTTCCACCGACAATCGCCACTCGTAATGCCTGTCCATCGTGCAACATTCCTGCCTCCAATCCGGCGCCGAGATCGGTGGGAACTGTACACTATTGCATCGGCAAACCGTAAACGCCCGAACCGTGGCCGAGAAGGACCGGGGGTGTTTAATCGAGATCCGCATGACATCATGTGCGCTCGAAACGCTCACCATAAGTCAGTAAATCGTGTGCTCCGCCGTAACAGTATTGCGCTGGCCCCGCGAAATTCGCCGCCTGCTGCATCTCGCCGGGCCGTTGATCGCCAACAATTTGTCGATCGCGGGCATGCAGTTCGCCGATGCCGTGATGTCGGGACACATCAGCGCGAGCACACTGGCCGCGGTTGCGGTCGGCGGCAGCGTCTGGTTTTTCGCGTTTACGATCGGTCTCGGCATCCTCATGGCCATCTCGCCGATCGCGGCACGCTACAAGGGCGCCGGCCGACGCGAATCGATCGGCAGGTACACGCGGGCAGGAATACTGCTCGGACTGTCGCTCGCGGCGCCCGTCATCGTTGCGGCGCAGTTCGCGGTTCGGCCGATTCTCGAGTGGATAGGTATCGACCCCGAGTTCCTCGCCCTCACCGTCGGCTACACGCAGGCGATCACGCTGGGAGCGCCGGGCATATTCGTTTTTCTTGCGCTGCGTTTCACGACGGAGGGCATCGGGGTAACCCGGCCGATCATGTACACATCGGTCTTCGCGCTGCTGTGCAATGTGTTTCTGAATTACGTCCTGATGTTCGGGCATTTCGGCGCGCCGGCCCTGGGTGCAATCGGCTGCGGGCTCGCAAGCGCGATTACGATGTGGCTGATCGCGTTTATCCTCGCGGCCTACGTATTTACGCAGAGCATTTACGCGCCGCTCGGCATATTTCGCCGCAGCGCGCCGCCGCGACCGGGCGCCGTCCGCGAGATCGTCAAGCTGGGGTTCCCGATCGCCGTCATGATCACGGCCGAGGCGGGACTGTTCAACGCCGTTGCCGTACTCATGGGCACGCGCGGAACCGCGATAACGGCGGCACACCAGATCGCGATCAACTTTGCCGCGACGATGTTCATGGTGCCGCTCGCGCTGAGTTCTGCGATTACGATCCGCGTCGGTCATGAGCTCGGCGCCGGCAATGGATTCGAAGCGCGCTACGCCGGCGGATTCGGAATCGTCCTGTGCGGCCTGTTCATGACCTGCTCGGCGCTGTTCCTGCTGGTATTTCGCGACGTCGTGGTCAGCGTGTACACGGACGATCCCGTCGTCCAGGGAATCGCGATCAGCCTGCTCCTGATGGCTGCTCTCTTCCAGGTCGCGGACGGCGTACAGATCGGGGCGGCGGGCGCGCTGCGTGGCTTCAGGGACACGCGCGTGCCGATGATCATAAATACGTTTGCCTACTGGGTGCTGGCGTTTCCGCTGGCCTTCCTTGCGGCGATCACGTTCAAAGCGCCGCCGAACTATACCTGGGGGGGATTTATCGTTGGGCTGGGT
>JBFISV010000006.1:0-23218 GCA_041608415.1 Woeseiaceae bacterium | reverse complement strand
ATTTATTTCGGCGGCATATCGCACAACACGCCGTCGGGGCTGTCCGGCCTCACGCTGATTACGATCGGTAATTAGCCCGGATACCGCACGAAGGCGGCGCCAATCCGAAATGGGCGTTCGAGCCCGCAGGGCTAAGATGCTCCTGCGGGCCCGGATATCGTTCGAGGGGGGCCCTTTCCGAAGCAGCCGTTCGAGCCCGCAGGAGCATCTTAGCCCTGCGCACGCTGCCCGCTTGTCCCTTGACCGGCGCCTATCGCTGACCTGGCGTCCCGTGGCCGCGCTTCGCGAGCATGGCGCAGGGGCGATGTCGGAAGCAGGAGACGATGTGATCGTTGACGAGACCGGTTGCCTGCATGTGCGCATACATGATCGTGCTGCCGACGAATTTGAAGCCGCGTTTCTTGAGGTCCTTCGACAGCGCGTCCGACGCCGGCGACGTCGCCGGTATGTCGCCGTCGCTGGTAAAGCGATTCTGAATCGGCCTGCCGTCGACGAAACCCCAGATATAGTCACTGAAGGATGAGAACTCGCGCTGCACGGCGAGGAATGCCTTCGCATTGGTGACGGCGGATTCGACCTTCAGGCGATTGCGCACGATGGACGGGTCTTCGAGCAGCTTTCCGACGCGCGCTTTCGTAAAACGCGCTACCTTGGCGGGGTCGAAATCGGCAAACGCCTTGCGGTAGCCCGCGCGCTTGTTCAGGATCGTCGACCAGCTGAGGCCCGCCTGGGCACCTTCGAGTATCAGGAACTCGAACTGCACGCGGTCATCGTACACGGGCACGCCCCATTCCCGGTCGTGGTATTCGATGTAGTCGAGGCTGACGCCCTCGGCCCATTCGCAACGTTTGATCGCTTTCGGCATCGATGCAACCTCCGACAGCATCCCTCGAATGTCTTCGAATCTCGGGCAAAGAGGCTACCAGTGCAGAGCCCTTTTTTGTATCCGACTATCTGCCGCAGGCGCCCCGATTTGCGACTCTCGCGCCGATGAAACGCAATGCCGCGTGCCGCCGTCGACAATAGCAGTCCGACTCAAAAAAAAGGCCCGTGCGACTGCACGGGCCTCGTCCTTTCGCAAAAGGATTCAGGCGCGTCGGGGCTCAGGTCTGGCCGCCGCACGACCCTTCGCCGCACTTTCCCTCGGCATCTTTTTTCATGCCGCCTTCGTCCTTGGCGCCGCCGCAGGTCGCTTCGCCGTCTTTGGCCTTGGCGCCGCCGCAATGGCCCTCGCAATCCCGGTCGCCCGCACCGGCCTTGTCACCACCGCAGGAGCCCTCGCCGCAGGTGCCTTCGGCCTTCTTGGCTTTCTTGTCACCGCCGCAGGAGCCCTCGCCGCAGGTGCCTTCGGCCTTCTTGGCTCCCTTGTCGCCGCCGCAGGAGCCTTCCCCGCAGGTGCCTTCGGCCTTCTTTTCTTCCTTGGCACCGCCGCATGAGCCCTCGTGGCCGCCGAGCATGTAGCCGGAACTCAGCGGGGTCATGGCAAACGGATTATCGACAGCCTTTGCGTTTGCGATTCCGCCGAACGCAAATGAGCTCGCGAGTGCTGCTCCGACCGCAAGCGACACCGGCTTAACTACTTTCTTGTCAGACATCGTTCTCTCTCCTCCAGATTTTCGCCCTAGCGTGGGCCTTTCATGATTCAGCTCGCGGCCCGCCTGTCAGGCGCTCCAGGACACTGAGTCCACCAAATTGTTTTCTATACGGCGCAGGTCCTCGCCTTTCGGACCGACGATCGCGATGCTGCCGTCACCGAGCGGGATAATGACGCCGTCGATCGACTCGCCACTGATCGACTGCGCGCCGTCGACCGGTTGATCCGGCATGAGCAGGATGGTTACCGGTCCGCGCTCGCCCTGGATAACGAGATGCGGAACCTTCGAACCGTTGACGACGCAGCTCTGCGCATACGTGATGAGACCGTCGATACGGTCTGTTGCCGCGATTGTCGCCGGCACCACGCGAGCGAGGCGCTTGTCGCTGACCGCTTTGTCGGTCACGCGCAGCGCCGCCGGTTCGTGTTCGAGGTGCGCAATGATTTCTTCGGCGAGCGAGGGATAGTTCGGCGTGACGGCGAGCCTGTTGAATCCGATCACGGCGGCGAACGTCACGGCCGCGGCCAGCGCCAGCCACGCGGGCTTCGTCATCCGCCGCCGGGGCAGGGTCGTCACCCGGCCGGTGTCTATGTCGTCGAGGTCCGGCATCTCGACGTCCGGCACCGGCAGCGACATGGCACGCCGGAGCTCTGCGTCGAACATGCGTAATTCGTCACGGAATGCCGCGCAGGCAGGGCAGCGCTCGGCGTGCGCATTCTCGCGAGCCGGATTTTCGGCTATCGATCGTCGGTAATCCTGGCAAGTCGTCATGTCTGTCATCGTGACTGCGGCCCATCGCCGCTCGTTACTTTGTCCCTGAGTTTCAGCCGGGCACGGTGGAGCCGTGTCAGTACGGCGCCCTGCGTGAGCCCCATGAGCTCGGCTATTTCGTTCGTGCTGTATCCCATCAGTACCTGCAGCACCAGCGGCTCGCGATAATCGTCCTCGAGCCTGTAAATCGCCGCGCGCAGTTCATCGACCTGCTCATCGGGCGCCTCGGCAAGCAGTGCCTCCTGCGACGGACTCAGGTCGTCGATGTCGACCGTCTGCAGCCGGCGCCGCTCGAAATATCGGGCATTTTCCCGTCGTACGATCGTCAGCAGCCAATGTTTCGCCGCAGCGTCCTCGCGCAGCGCGTCGAGTGACTTCCATGCCCTCAGCAGCGCCTCCTGAACGACATCTTCGGCAATCGACCGGTCCCGACTCAGCCAGGCCGCAAAGCGGTACATGTCCTGGTAATGGCCGCTTACGATCTCGTCAAAGCGCCGCCGTCGTTGCACTCCGGCATCAATGTTGTCCATCCGAGATGACCCACCCCATGGGTTTTTTATTACTTCTGTTCGGGAATACCCTGCCACAGGCATGGAAACCCTACCTAAATACAGGGAAAATCGAAAATTATCCGTTGACCCCGAATGGCTATGAGTACATCGAAACCCGGACAGTTCCCCGCCGTGCGCCTCAGGCGCACGCGGCGGACCTCGAATCTGCGCCGTCTCGTCTCGGCGACCGCCCTGTCCCCTGCCGATCTGATCTACCCGGTGTTCGTGCTCGACGGGCACGAGCGCGAGGAGCCGGTGCCTTCGATGCCCGGCATTTACCGTCGCAGCATCGACCGCCTGCTCGAGCACCTCGGCGATGCTGTCGGGCTCGGCATCCCCGCGGTCGCGCTGTTTCCCGTCATCGATGCCGGGCTCAAAACCGACAACGGTGACGAGTGTGCGAACCCGGACGGGCTCGTGCAGCGTTCGATCCAGGCGATCGCGGACGCCTACCCGGACCTCGTCGTCATCACCGACGTAGCCCTCGACCCCTACACGACGCACGGTCAGGACGGCATCATCGATGACAGCGGCTATGTTCTCAACGATGAAACGGTCGAGATGCTGGTTCGCCAGGCCCTGTCGCACGCCGAGGCCGGCGTGGATATCGTTGCGCCGTCGGACATGATGGACGGCCGCATCGGCGCAATTCGCACCGCGCTCGAGGCGGAGGGCCACACCGGCACGCTGATTCTCGCGTATGCCGCGAAGTATGCATCGAGCTTTTACGGGCCGTTCCGCGATGCCGTCGGTTCCGCCGCACAGCTCGGCGACGGCGACAAATCGACGTACCAGATCGATCCCGGCATGGGCGACGAGGCGATGCGCGAGGTCGCGCTGGACGTCGACGAGGGTGCCGACCTCGTGATGGTCAAACCGGCCATGCCGTACCTGGATATCGTTTGCCGGGTGCGGGCACGTTTCGACTTGCCGGTGTTCGCCTACCAGGTCAGCGGCGAGTACGCACTGCTCAAAGCAGCGGCCGGCAGCGGCTGGCTCGACGAAAGAAAGACCGTTCTCGAGTCGCTCGTGTGCATCAAGCGGGCCGGGGCCAGTGCCGTGCTGACCTATTACGCCCTCGATGCCGCACGCTGGCTTGCGGAGTAGCCCGGACGTTTCGTAATTTGGCGGGCCGCGCGCCTCGCAAACGGGCCCGGGGATGCGAAATGCGGCGCAGCGGGAACTTTGACGCGGGTTCTAGGTATACTCGTCGGCAAGTACAGGACGCGTGCACGCCGCCGCAACAGGTAACCGGGAGAAGCGACGATTGGCCGATGAAACGACAAGCGTCGATCGCTACGGCGTCATGGGGTATCCCGTATCCCACAGCCGCTCGCCCGTCATTCATCGCCTGTTCGCCGAGCAAACCGGACACAAGATCCGTTACGAGCTTTTCGCCGTCACGCCCAACAGGCTGGAGGCGGAAATTCGCCAGTTTCAACGCTCGGGCGGGCTCGGGCTCAATATTACCGCTCCGCACAAGCACAACGTGTCGCGTCTCTGCGATCACCTGAGCGAACGCGCGAGTACTTCCGGCGCCAGCAACACGCTCGTGTTCTCCGACGGCGAGATTTTCGGCGATAACACCGACGGTATCGGGCTGTTGCGCGACCTTGCCGTCAATCTCGATCTCAACCTCGAGGGCATGAACATTTTGATACTCGGCGCAGGCGGCGCCACTCACGGCATCGTAGGGCCGCTCCTCGAAATGCAGCCACGGGCCCTGATCGTTGCGAACCGGACCATCGACAAGGCACAGGCGATCGCCGAACAACTCAAAAACAGCGGACCGATCTCGGCCTGCAGCTTCAAGTCGGTGCCCGTGTCCAGCCCCTACGACCTAATCATCAATGCCACGTCCGCGGGACTGCACGGCCAGATGCCGCCATACCCGGAAGCGGCCGTAGGCCCGGATACGTTTTGCTATGACCTTTCCTACGCACGCGCCCCAACGCCATTCTGCGCTTGGTCGCGCGACCAAGGGGCGCGGCGCTCGGTCATGGGTTGGGGCATGCTGGTCGAACAGGCGGCCGAATCGTTCAAATTGTGGCGCGGTGTGCGTCCGGATACCGGGCCGGTTCTCGAAAAACTCAACGTCAGCGCATAGTCACGAGCTCTTCGGCACTGGTCGGGTGAATGGCGACGGTGTCGTCGAAGTCCGACTTTTTCGCCCCCATGCGCATTGCCACGGCAAAGCCCTGCATCATTTCATCGGCGCCCTCGCCAATTACGTGGCAGCCGACGACTTTTTCCTCATCGCCAACCGTGATGAGTTTCATCGATGAACGCTGCTTCGTCTCGCCCAGTGCATAAAACATGCCCGTGAACGCGCTGTGGTAGGTATTGACGTCCTCGCCGTACGCCGCGCGCGCCTCGGCTTCGGTCAGTCCGATCGTCCCGATCGTCGGGTGACTGAAAATCACGGTCGGGATCAGCGTGTAATCGAGGTGCCGGCCCTCCATACCACCATACAGCCGGTCCGCGAGTCGACGTCCGGCGGCAATGGCCACCGGCGTAAGCGCAGCCCGGCCCGTGACGTCGCCGAGCGCGAAAATATGCGCGACGTTCGTCTGCTGATAGGTGTCGGTCGGTACGAAGCCGTTCGCGTCCTGGGCCACGCCCGCTGCCTCGAGGTTCAGGTCGTCGACATTGGGCTCGCGCCCGATGGCCCATAGCAGACAATCGGCCGGACCGAAACGGCGACCGTCGCGGCTCGAGACCGTCAGTCCGTCTTTGCCCCGTTCGACACGCTCGGGAACGACGCCGGTCGTCACAGGTACGCCGCGCACGTGCAGCGCGGCCGTCAGTTCGTCGCTCAGCATCTTGTCGAAGCTGCGTAAGATTCCTTCCTTGCGCACGACGATGCGGGTTTCGCTGCCGAGCGCCTCGAATACGCCGGCGAGTTCGACCGCGACGTAGCCGCTGCCCGCGATGACGACCCGCTCGGGCCGCTCCTCGAGTTCGAAGAAGTCGTCCGAAGTAATGCCGTGCTCCGCGCCGGGGATATGCGGCACGATGGGCCGACCACCGGTGGCTATGACAATTCGCTCGGCAGTGATCTCGCGTTCGCCCACGATGACCGAGTGCGGGCCTTTGAAGCTTGCGGTTCCCGCGACGTACTCGACGTTTTTGTTACTGAGGTTTCTCTCGTAAATGCCGTTGAGCCGCTTGATGTAGGCGTCGCGGCGCGCTTTGAGCGCCCCCCAGTCGTGTCCGTTGACGTCGATGTCGAATCCGTAGTCGGGTGCGTGCGCAAAGTGCTCCGCATGATCTGCCGCGTACCACATGATTTTCTTCGGCACGCAGCCCACGTTGACGCAGGTCCCGCCCAGCGGGCCCGATTCGACAACCGCCGCGCGTGCCCCGTACTCTGAGGCCCGCTGGGCATGCGCGAGACCGCCGCTGCCACCACCCAGAACCAGCACATCAAAATGATTTGTCAATTCTGCCTCCTGAGCGAATGCCTCGTACGGGCGCCTCCTGACGGGCCCCGGACCTGCCTGTGGTAAGATTTGCCGCTGCGAACGAACATCTCAATGGCTCGATGACAAACCCCCTGCTCGACACATCCACGCTGCCTCGATTCGGCGAAATTTCACCTGCGCACGTTATACCTGCGTTGACGGAAATTATCGCGCATCATCGGCAGCAACTCGATGAGCTGCTGTCCGCGCCGGCGCAACCGAAGTTCGACACGCTCGTCGCGCCGCTCGAAGACATGGAGCACGAGCTGTCGAGAGTCTGGTCGCCCGTCAGCCATCTGCAAAGCGTGCTCGGGTCGCCCGAATGGCGCGAAGCCTACACTCAGGCGCTGCCGTTATTGACCGAATACGGGACCGAATTATCACAGAACGAGCGCCTGCAACGCGCCTACGCGGCCGTCTTCGGCAGCCTGCCGGAAGATTCGAGCGCGGCGCAACGCATGGCGATCGAGCACGCGCTGCGCGAGTTCCACCTCGCCGGTGTCGATCTCGACGCCGATAAAAAGTCCCGCTTTCGCGACATCATGCGCGAGCTGGCGGCCGCCCGGGCGAGCTTCGATCATAACGTCCAGGACGCCTCCGACGCCTGGGAATTGTCGACCGAGGCGCCGGGCGAACTCGAAGGCCTGCCACCGAGCGTTCTGGCACGCGCCCGGACGGCCGCGCAAAAAAGGGACCGTGACGGCTGGCTCCTGACGCTCGACTATCCCACCTACGACGCCGTAATGAAGCATGCCGAGAATCGCGGCCTGCGTGAGGTCTTCTATCACGCGTGGGTGACCCGCGGTTCCGACCAGGGCGCCGATCCCGACTGGGACAACAGCGACAACATCGCGCGAATTCTCGCGCTGCGACACGAGGCCGCAAATCTCGTCGGCTTCGACAATTACGCGGAGTATTCGCTTGCCACCAAAATGGCGGCTTCCACGGCGGAGGTGATCGGGTTCCTGCGCGAATTGGCGCAGCGGACGCGTCCCGCGGCCGAACGCGAACTCGCCGAGTTGCGCTCGTTCGCGGGGATGGACATCGAGCCCTGGGATCTGACCTACTGGCTCGAAAAGCTGAAGCAGGAAAAGCATTCGATCTCGAACGAAGCACTGCGCCAGTATTTTCCCCTGGAGCAGGTCATCGGCGGCTTGTTCGACCTCGCTGCGAGGCTGTATCGCGTGTCGCTCAGGAAAATCGACGGTGTGGAGACCTGGCACCGGGACGCCGGCTACTACGAAGTATCGAATGCCGACGGCGAACTCATCGGTGGCTTTTATACCGACATGTTCGCACGCAGCGGCAAACGCACGGGCGCCTGGATCGACGATTGCGTCAATCGCAAGCGTCTCACTGGCCAGGAAACGCTGCCGGTCGGATTTCTCGTCTGCAATTTTCCGCCGCCGGATGAGCGCGGCGAGTCCTTGCTGACACACGGCGACGTCGTCACCCTTTTTCACGAATTCGGGCACATGCTGCATCACCTGTTGACCCGCATCGATTACCCGAGTATCGCGGGCATAAACGGCGTGCCGTGGGATGCCGTCGAACTCCCCAGCCAGTTCATGGAAAATTTTGCGTGGAATTACGAAGTCCTCGCACGCTGCTCGCGTCACGCTGAAACCGGAGAGGCGCTGCCAAGGCAGTTGTTCGATCGGCTCGACGACAGCCGCCACGTCGGCGCAGCGATGGCGATGCTGCGCCAGATCGAGTTCGGCCTGTTCGATTTTCGCCTGCACAGCGAATACGATGCCGCACGCGGGAGCGACGTCCTCGCACTGCTCGATGAAGTGCGCAACGAGGTCGCGCTCCTGCCGCACCCGCATTACAACCGCATGCCGCACGCGTTCTCGCATATCTTCGCAGGCGGCTACGCCGCCGGCTATTACAGTTACAAATGGGCCGAAGTACTGGCGGCGGATGCCTTCGCCGCATTCGAGGAAGCCGGAATCTTCGACGCCCGAACGGCCGAACGATTCCGCCGCGAGATTCTCGAGATCGGCGGCAGCCGCGATTTCATGGACGCGTACGTGGCATTCCGCGGGCGCAAACCCGAGATCGATGCCCTGCTGCGGCACAACGGCATCATTGATTGATGAAACTAGCGACCTGGAACGTCAATTCGCTCAAAGTGCGGCTCGGGCATGTGCTGGAGTGGCTCTCGGCACACGAACCGGACATTCTCGTGTTGCAGGAGATCAAGCAACCGACCGAGGCATTTCCCGAAAGCGACTTCGCCGCCGCCGGTTACCAGGCGCTTGCGAGCGGCCAGAAAACCTACAATGGCGTGGCCGTCGTCGCCAAAGACTCGCCGCAGGACCCGGCCACCGATTTTCCGGGCTTCGAAGATCCGCAGCGGCGCATACTCGCGACGACCATCGCCGGGATTCGCATCGTCAACCTGTACGTGCCGAACGGCAGCGAAGTCGGCTCGGACAAATACGCGTACAAGTTGGCCTGGCTCGATGCATTGCACGATTTTTTGCAAGCCGAAATTGCGCGGCAGCAGAAGCTCGTCGTGCTCGGAGATTTCAACATTGCGCCCGCCGACGAGGATGTTTACGACCCGGAAAAATGGGGTGACGCCATTCTTTGCAGCCCGGACGAACGCGCCGCGCTCGAAAAGGTCCTGGCTCTCGGCCTGACCGACGTGTATCGCCTGTTCGACCAGCCCGAGAAGGATTTCAGCTGGTGGGACTATCGCCGCGCCGGCTTCCAGCGAAATGCGGGTCTGCGCATCGACCTCATTCTGGCCAACAAGGCCATGACGGAAGCGTGCAGCGCGACCTGGATCGACAAGGAACCGCGGGCGTGGGAGAGGCCGTCCGATCATGCACCGGTCGTCGCAGAGTTTCAGATTTGAAAAGTTTTCCGACACTCCACTGAATTTATTGCCATAGCCTTTACATAAACACAGAAATCGTTGCACTCTTTCTTGATAGCGGCGGTATGATTAGCGCCTATGTCTGCACGCGCGACACATATTTCCCAGGATCGTCGTAACGATTTCGACGTCACCGATACGGTGCAGGTCTCCGACCCGGTCGCCGTGCGCAACGCCGTGCACGAGCTCTATACCGCGACCTTTCCTGGCGCCTCGTTCGACAAGCTGTGGCTCGCCTTCTACGATTTCGAGCGCCTGTTCACGGGCCGGTTTCCCGGTTATCACGGCTGCGATACGACCTATCACGATTTGCAGCACACGCTCGACATGACGCTCGCGCTGGCACGCCTCGTCGCAGGATATGAACGCAGCGTCGATCCTCCCGATCGCCTGGGCCCCCGCCGCGCACTCATGGCGATCGTGACCGCGCTGTTTCACGACTCGGGATACATTCGCCACAAAGAGCGCGACGAGGACTTTTCCAACGGCGCCGAGTTCACGCTGTATCACGTGTCCCGCAGCGCGGATTTCCTGCGCCGGTACCTGCCCGATCTCGGCATGTCGAAAGAGGTCGCCGTCGCCAGCATGATCGTGCACTTCACGGGCTACGAACTCGATCTCGACAGCATAGAACTCGACGATCCCCGCGATATTATTTGCGGGCACCTGATCGGCACGGCCGATCTGATCGCACAGATGGCCGATCGCTGTTACCTGGAAAAATGCCGCGACCGGCTGTACAAGGAGTTCGTCGTCGGCGGCGTCGCGGTCGAAAACGCCAGGCCCGGCGAATTCATGGTGCGCTACAAGTCGGGCCAGGACCTGTTGCAAAAGACGCCGGCCTTCTACCAGGAGGTGATGCGCGAGCGCCTGAACAAGAAGTTCAATCGCGCCTATCGCTACGCGGAAGTGCTGTACAACGGTCACAATCCCTACATCGAGGCGATCGGCAACAACATGTCGCATCTCGTCAGGATCATTTCGAGTGGCAACTGGTCGCTGTTGCGCCGCGAGCCCGCGTATCACCTCGGCATCGTGAGCGCCGCCAGGGATATTGAAACGCTCGTGAGCCGGCACCTTGCGTCGTTCACGGGCCGCGCCGTCGACGCCGACAACGGACTCGTGATGCCCGTCTAGCCCGAACAGTGCGCCGGTTGGTGCGCAGGATCGGCCAAGCTCGCCAAATACCTCGTCTAGCCCGGATATTTAACGAGTGTGACGCGCTCTCGCTAATGCATTGTCCGCGTCTGGCCGGCGAGGATATCGACTTCATGCCATGCGTGTTCGAGCCCGAGCTGACGCGCGGCCAGCTTCAGCTTGTAGCAGTTACCCGACCACGAGTCGCCGTAAATCGCTGCTGTCATCGTCGCTTTTGCTCCTGCCAGAGCCTCAATGCGCGGTATTCGCGCCGATTCAGCCGGCGATTCGCATAGTACGCCGCAAGCCCCGCGCTCGTGAGCGCGAACACCACGTCGGCGGCCGTCATGACCTCGTCGAAGAACACGGGCCAGGTCATCGCCGTTGCGTGCGTGAGGATCGTCAGCGTGCCCGTGCCGAATTCGCCGGCCGTGTAGGCCGCCGCCACGACGATATTGGCAAAGATCGACCCTGTGAACGCGAGCGCGGCGGCCAGGAGCGGGAAGCGCCAGGTGAGCCCCTGCCCGCCGCGTCGCACGGCAAGACCGATCAGCACGCCGAGCAGCAACGTGAGCCAGGGAAACACGCGCCCGAAGGCGACCGACAGGCTGGCCCAGAGCACCGCGAACAGAACGATGACGACACTGCCGGCGAGCAACGCATGCCTGAGCGACTGCGCATCGACGAGCCGTGCGCCGTCGGCCGCCGTCGGCGGTGCGTGCGTGGACGGCGCATGCTTTTTTCTCAAGCGCAGAATCGGTTTGTTCGGATCCATTCGTTTCATGCCCTGGTCAGGACCGCTGGCATTTCGACAGGTCCTTTTCGTACCACGCGACGTCGAAGTAACGGTCGAATTTGAATCCTGCTTCGCTGCAGGTGCCGACAAGGGAAAAACCGAGTTTCTCGTGCAGTGCCACCGACGCGTCATTGGGCAGCGCTATGGCCCCGTACGCCCTGTGCAGCCGCGGATCGGCGGCGAGCCCCGAGATGAGCTCGGCGTAGAGTATTCCGCCGATTCCGGCACCGGTCAGCGCCGGGCGCAGGTAAATGGTCGTTTCCACGGACCGGTCGTATGCCGCGCGCGCTTTCAGGGCCGAACTCGACGCGTACCCAGCGAGGCGATGGCCGGACTCGTCGCACTCGGCGACGAGCAGGCGATGGATCCCGTCGCTTGCGAATCCGTCGAACCAGGCGCGCCGTTCGTCGACGCTGAATGCCCGGGTATCGAACGTAATCGCCGTTTTCAAAACGTAGTGATTGTAGATGTCCACGAGTTCGGGCAGGTCCGCCGTACGCGCCGCGCGCACGCGAATCCCGGTGGCGGCGGCGCGCACGCTAGGACCCGCGGCTTGCAACCGCGGCCGTGAAGACGACGTCCGTCGAGCTGTTGAGCGCGGTCTCCGCCGAGTCCTGCAGGACGCTGATGACGAAGCCGACGGCAACCACCTGCATCGCGACGTCGTTCGAGATGCCGAACAACGCGCAGCTCAGGGGAATCAGCAACAGCGACCCTCCGGCGACCCCCGACGCTCCGCAGGCGGACAGCGCCGCGACAATGCTGAGCAGCAAGGCCGTGGCGAGGTCGACGTCGATGCCCAGCGTGTGCGTCGCCGCGAGCGTGAGCACGGTGATCGTGATCGCGGCGCCGCCCATGTTGATCGTCGCGCCGAGCGGAATCGACATCGCGTAGGTGTCTTTCTCGAGATCGAGGCGCTCGCACAGCGCCATGTTGACCGGGATGTTCGCCGCCGAGCTACGCGTGAAGAAGGCCGTGACGCCGCTCTCGCGCAGCGCGGTCAACACGAGCGGGTACGGGTTGCGCCCGGTTTTCAACCAGACGATCAGCGGATTGACGAAGAGCGCCATGATCAGCATCGAGCCCAGCAGCACGCTCAGCAGCTGCACGTATCCGCCGAGAACCGACAGGCCCGATTCGGCAAGATTGCCCGCGACGAGGCCGAAGATCCCGATCGGCGCGAGCCGGATCACGATGCGCACGACGTGCGTGATGGCGTCGGCCAGGTCCTTGAGCATCACGCGCGTGGTTTCGGACGCGTGGTGCAGGAACACGCCGAGCAGCACGCCCCAGACGAGAATGCCGATGAAGTTTCCGCTCAATACCGCGTTGACCGGGTTGTCGACGAGCCTGCCCAGCAGGCCTCCGAGGACTTCGGCGATGCCGGCGGGCGCCCTTGCCTCGGCCTCGGGAAACGTCAGCGCGAGCGTCGTCGGAAACAGCGTGCTCATGATGACCGCGAGCAGCGCCGCGGCGGCCGTCCCGACGAGGTACATGCCTACGATCGGGCGCATCTGGGCCGTGTGACTCGCCTTGCGATTGGCCAGCGCGCTCGTGACGAGGACGAGGACGAGCACCGGCGCGACGGCCTTGAGCGCCTGCACGAACAGGTTGCCGAGCAGCATGGATGCCTTGCCGGCCGAGGGAGAGAACTGCGACAGCACCACGCCCGCGACGATGCCGATCGCGATTTGCATGACGAGGCTGCCGCCCATGATCTTTTGCATTGTTGTTTTCATCATCGAGTGTCACCCGCGTGCCCGCCGCCCCGCGATTTCGAGCGCGGATTGCTAGAGGGGGAGCCGCATGCCCTCGAAGGCTACCCGAAAACCCCTGCGTTCGACGAGTCGCCTGGCGTCGCTGTCGTCCCTGAGCAGCGGATTCGTATGGTTCATGTGAATGAAGACGACGCGTGCTTTCTCGGCGTCGGTGAGGCACGTGAACAGTGCCATGCTATCGGTCACGAGGGGATGCGGCACGAGTCTCATGTCGCGTCCGGGCAGCTCGCCGTCGGCATAGAAGGTGGCGTCGAGCAGCGCGTAGTCGACGGAGCGCACGACGTCGCAGATGTCCGACTCCCAGCGCTCCCACTTGTCGATGTCCGGGATGAACACGGCCTGCCTTCGCGGCCCGGCGATGCGGTAGCCCACGGTTTCCGAGTATTCGTCGCGGTGCGGCACGAGAAACGGCGTCACGCGAAGGTGTTCTCCGAGGTCGACGGGTTCGCCGTTTTCGAGCGCATGCAGCCGAATGTTGTCGAGCCGGACGAGCTGGTCCCAGGGTCCGTTGTTTGCAAGAAACTCGTGCATGCGCGGCATCGCATAGACGGGGACGCGCACTGCGCCCATGGCTTCGCGCCCGAAGTGCATCAGGCCCGTGTAATGGCCGATGTGCGCGTGCGTCAGGAAGACGCCGGACAGCGCATGAGTTTCGTCGGGCGCGATCCGGTGCAGGCGGTAGAGCTGCTCGCCGATGTCCGGCGTCGCATCGATGAGGTATTTCGTTTTCGCTCTTCCATCGACGACGGCGATCGCGCTCGCGGTGCGCCGCAGTGCGATGTTTTGCCACGCGGGCAAACAGTGCGGACGATAGCAGCCCGCTTGCGGATAACCCACATCCTGCGCCGTGCCGAGCACGACGATGTGCACGTCGCCGGCCGCAAGAGCGGATCCGAAACCGAACAGGCCCAGAGCTGCAACGAGACACCGCTCGACGCCGGACCTTTGCCGGGCGACCGGCGCGCGACCCCGTTTCGCCATCAAAGCAGCGCTCCGGGCAAATCGGCCGGGCGGAGAACGACGCGATCGGCCCCGGAAGCTCTGAGTTCGTCGGTCGAGCCATAGCCGTAGGCGACGCCGAGCGTGCCCATCCCGTTATTCGCTCCGGCCACGATATCGTATTTGCGATCGCCGACCATCGCCGCCACGCACCCTGCGGAGTATCGTGGCAGCGCCCAACCGAGTAGTTCGGTCTTGTCGGCCCGCGTGCCGTCGAGTTCGGAGCCGCACACGGCGGCGAAATAATGTGCCATCCCGAAGTACGCGACGATCTTCTCCGCGAAGACCGTGGGCTTCGTCGTCGCAACGAACAAAGTGCGCCCCGCACGTACGAGCGCATCCAGCGCGTCGTGAATGCCGGGGTAGGGCGCATTTTCCGCCCAGCCAACGTCCGCAAAACGTTCCCGGTAACAGGCGAGGGCATGCCCGGCCCGATCCTCGCCGAGCAGATCGCGAAAGGTGTCCTGTAACGGCGGGCCGATGAAGGCCCTCATGGCACCCGCATCGGGCGCCGCCACACCGAGGCGTTCGAGCGCGTAGGCGATCGACCGCGTAATGCCGTCGAAGGGATCGGTCAGTGTTCCGTCCAGGTCGAAATAGATGTGTCTCTGCATGCGCGGAGGTTAACAGCATTTCGGGCATGAACGGATCTCCGGCCACGCGCTATATTGGCCGTCGGCGGCGGCGCGTGCCGCACGGGCGCGGCGCCTGACCGGAATTACCCGCGCCCGCCAACGGAACCGGCCGGGATACTCGAATCGTCGGTGCGTAATGTCGGTTGAGGCTTCGACCGGCCGCGACGTTTCCGCGCAAGCGGAGTAACGGCGTCTGTTGCCGGGTGAGGAGAACTTCTCTGCCGATCAGAGACTTAGCGAGAGCGCAAACCGTGGGTGAAATATCCGTGCCAGCTCGATTCATTGATGTATAAAGGATTCGCCGACAATGAAAGCCATCTGGAACAACGCGATCGTGGCCGAATCCGACGACACCGTCGTCGTCGAAGGCAAGCATTATTTCCCGCCGGATTCGGTCGATGAGAGCCTGCTTGTCGAAAGCAACCACACGTCCTACTGTCCATGGAAAGGCACCGCGAACTACTATTCGCTCGTGGTGAACGGCGAGACCAACCCGGATGCCGCATGGTATTACGCCTCTCCCAAGGACGCCGCCAGCGAGATCGCCGGGCGAATCGCGTTCTGGCGCGGCGTCAACGTCGTCGAATAGAGTTTTCAGCGGCAACGCCCGTGCGCTCGTTCGTGAAATGGATCCTCGTCGCGCTGGTGTCGATCATGGTCGCACTTGCCGTTTTGTATGCGGCCTCGCCGGCCATCGTCGCAAAAGTGGCGCCGCTGCTTGCCGAGGGCTACGGTCTTGGCGAACTCGAATTGCAGATTGCCAGGCCGCACTGGCGCCGGCTGACAATTCATAAGGTCTCGCTTGCGACCGACGATTTGCGCATCGACGGCGCGGGCGGGTTGGCCGAATACTCGTTGCGCGAACTCTTGACCGGCCGCCTCACCCGGCTGTCCTTCGATGCGCTCGACATCACCGTCTCGTCATCGGGTCCCGCGCCGCCATCCGGTACAACGCAGACGTTCGAGCCCGGCTTGTTTACGCCGCCGGTAGGGCGTCTTAGCGTTGCGGCATTGCGTATCGTGTTTGCCGATACCGGCTTCGTCGGCGTTGGCAGCGCGGACCTCGGCGACGGCGTCTTGTCGTTTGCGCTGGACGGCGTGGCGCCCGAGGCGGCCAGCCGCCTCTCGCTGTCGGCGACGCTGAACCGCGTCGGCGAATTCAACGCGCGCTTCGCCGAACAAGGCGCCGCCGGCGCCGAATATCTGGACGCCCGCGGGCGCATCGCCGAAACCGCGGTCGACCTCGTCGCTCAATTCAACCTGCATGGCTTCGCGCTGGCCCTGGCAAGCGAAATCGCCGGCGTCCCCGCCGGGTCCGGCAGCCTCGTCGCGGAGGTCCGGACGACGCTGCCGTGGCCCCTGCCCGACGCCGGGTCATGGCCGCCGGTAACGGTCTCTATTCCCGCGTTTTCGGTCGACTGGCGCTCGAGCGACGGGGCCATGCAACTGCAGGGCGTCAAGGGCGCCGCAACGATAGCGGGCCGCGACGTGACGGGCGTGCTGTCGGGTACGATATTGCAAACGGACGATACGCGCAGCGTGTCGGTGACTTTTCCCGAGCGGTATGCGTTCGAATTGGTCGACGGCGTGCTGTCGGGGCGCGCGGGACTCCGCTTGCGCGCCAGGCAAGCCGACAGCGACGTTCGCACGAGCCTGCGTTCGTTCACGGTCGCTTTCGGGCCCGCCGCGCGCATCGACTTCGACGCCGATGTCGATTTCACTACCACCGCTGGCCTCGAAACGATCGGCATCGAGGGCCGTGTCACGGGTCGGGCCGTTCGCGAACGCGAGCAGCCGCTGCGGCTCGCCGGTCGCGTCGATTTCGCGGGCAAGGTCGACGCCGCCGGGCAACGCCGCGACGGCGCCGTCAAGGCCCGCTACGTGCTCGACGCCGACGGTCTCGATGTCGACGGCAGGATCACTTCCGGGATATTCGACAATGTGCCGTTCTCGCTCGACTATCATCTGCAAACGGGCGCCGGCCAGTTCGCCGCCGACAAACTGCTCGTATTCGACAAGGCGCTGGCCGCAACCGTGGTGCCGGGCTGGGACAGGCCCTACGACCTGGAGGCGGGCCGCATTGACGCGTCGCTTAACCTGAGCTGGCGAACGCCGGAGGAAATTGCGGCGCACCTGGTGCTCGCCCTCGACAAGGGCCGGGCACATTACGAGGACACGATTGCCACCGACATCGCGGCGCTGTTGAGCCTGCGCGCGAACAATGCCGCGGCATTCGAATCCTGGCGACTCGAACCGACGCGCGTCAATGTGCGCCGCATCGATATCGGCCTGCCAGTCAGGGACCTGCGCATGGGCGTCAGCTGGGCCGCGGATACCCTGCAAGTGGACGACCTGCAGGCGAGCGTGCTCGGAGGGCGTATCTATGCAGGCGAGTTTGCCTATGCCATCGAAGCCGGCAAGGCGAATTTTCCGCTCAGGCTCGAGGACATCGACCTTGCCGAGGTGCTGGCTCTCGAGGGCGACGACATCGTCGGCACCGGCAAGCTCGACGGCATCCTGCCCATCGTGATTTCAGGCGATCAGCCGAGTATCGAGGGCGGCCGCGTCGCCGCGCAGCCGCCCGGAGGCAGTATCCGCCTCACCTCGTCGTTCGCCGGCCCGACGGGCCAGCCCGGCCTCGACTTTGCGCTGGTAGCCCTGAAAGACTTCCGGTACAGCGCCTTGCGGGCCGAGGTCGACTATGCGGAAAACGGCGACCTGACGCTCGCGGTGCATCTCAGGGGTCACAACCCGGCGGTCGAAAAAGGCCGCGCCATTGTCTACAACCTGAACATCAGTGAGAACATTCCGGTGCTGCTGGAATCGCTCCAGCTGCAGAAAAAACTCGGAGACAAGATCGAAAAGGGCGTAAAAAAGTAAGGCAGCGTTCAGGTAATCCGGGGTAATCTAGGGCCATGATCGGTTCGGGTGAAAAATCATTGCGCGCAACGGCCGCAGCCGCGTTTCGTAACCTGCGCAATGCCCGCGTCCTTACGACTGTCTTCACAGTCGGGCTGGCAGCCGCAGGGTGTACGCCCACCGTCAAAATCGCAACCGACGAGCCGATTACGATCAACCTCAACGTCAACATAAAGCACGAAATTCTCGTCAAGGTGGACAGGGAGCTCGACAGCCTGTTCGGCAAGGACAGCGAGCTTTTCTGATCGAGCCACGATGACCGAATTATCATGATCACGCATCGAATTATTCCGGGTCTCGCAGCGGCGGCGCTATTGCTGCTCACCGTCGCGGCCTTCGCAGCCGACCTCGACCAGGCCAAGCGCGACGGCATCGTGGGTGAGCGCGCGGACGGCTACCTGGGCATCGTCGTGCAACCGGCGCCGGCCGACATCGTCGCGCTCGTCGCGGAAATCAACGCCAAGCGCAAAGCGGAATACCAGCGAATCGCGAACGCGAACAACATCACGCTCGAACAGGTCGAGGCGTTGGCCGGCAGGAAAACGATCGAGAAAACGCGCACGGGCGACTGGATACTCGTCGACGACACCTGGCGACGCAAGTAGGCACCATCGGACCGCACGGCTCTGCGCGGGACGCCGACGATGGTCCACGGCGCGGCAGCCCTCTTTTTAATCGATGACGAGCGGGCGCGCCGCCGGCCGCACTCCGGTTCCGGCGCCCGCCGCTGGCCAGGCCTCACGATGTTTCATTGTTCGCGCTGCGATCGGGCCGGACTTTTTTTCGTCTACAATCAACTTCGGGACGGCATTGCCGGCGGCGGTCGGCATGAGCAGGGCCCGATCGACTGGCCGTCGCACTCGGCACGCACGAACAAGCAAATAATTCCGGAGACCAGACATGTCCGAAACGACCCCTTTGCAGCAACTCGAGACCTTGCTCGGGGGGGATGCCCCGCCGGCCGTAAAAGCCGCCACCATCACGAAACTCGCGCCGAAGCTGCCGCAGGCGGCAATCGCCGTCCTCGAGGCGGCGCTCGACGGCGCCGAACCGATCGTGCAGGTAGCGATCATGGACGCCTGTTTCGAGATCACCGGGGACGACATCCACAAGCAGGCGCTCGAACGCATTCTCGAGCAGGCCGCGAGCGGAGGCGACAGGTCGGAAGAGGTCTACATGGCGGCGCGGCTGGCATTGGGGCGTATCGGTCGGCTCGGGTCGGATGCCCTCGACGAATTCGGGGACAGCGGGCTCGCAATCGACGCCGTGGTCGTTAAGCGGCGCGGCGGGCCGCGACCCAAAGCCGCGGCGCGCGCCAGCATCACGATCATGATTCACGGTACCTGGGCCTCCGACGGCACATGGTGGCGCCCGAGCGGCGATTTTTTCGAGTATGTCAAGAAGGATCTGTTTCGAACGGACCTGTACGGCGAAAAGGACCAGTTCGAATGGTCCGGGAAAAACCGCGATGCGCAGAGAAAGAAGGCGGGCCGGTCCCTGGGCAAATGGCTGCAGGCGCATCCGGCAAAGGAAATCAACGTATTCGCCCATAGCCACGGCGCCAACGTCGCCATGCTGGCGACTCACGACGAGGCGCGCTTCGATCGGCTGGTGATGCTGAGCCCTCCGGTCAGGCAGGACTATTTCGCACGCTGGGACAAGGTTGGCAGCGCCTACAACATCCAGGCCGATTACGATCCCGTCGTGGCCATCGCAAAAGGAGGCCAATGGTTCGAGCTCGCGAACGTTCGGGAAAAGAAAATGCGCGCGAGCGGTCACTCGGCATCCCACGACCCTCGAGTCTGGCGCGAGGAATCGCTCGGCGATTTCATCGGCATCCCGTGGTAGTGCCCGGAGAACCCAGACAGCTTCCCGAACTCAGGGCCGCACTTGGCAGCCGCGACCGTCATCGGCGCGCGACGGCAGCAATCGAGCTCGGCCAGCACGGCGATCGACAGTCGCTGGACCGGTTGCGTGAACTCACGAGCGACGCGGATGACCTGGTCGCGATCGCGGCCATGTTTGCCACGTGGCGACTCGGCGACGGCGGCGTCGACATGGAGCGAATGATCGCCGCGACCGCATCGGACGACGAGGAACTCGTGCAGGAAAGCGTCTTTGCGCTTTGCGAAATGGGGGATTCCGTCGTGCCGCGACTCGAGGGCCTGCTCGAGAGTCAATCGCCGTATGCGAAAAACATTCTGCGGGTGTTGGCCGACATCGGCAGCGCGACGTCCAGGAAGACCATCACGCGTTTCGAGACGGAGGATCCCGAGTTGAAGAGCACGATTCGCGCCCTGCTCGAGGACTGGGGCGAGGACGAATAGCGGCGTTGATCGGCTGCCAGGTATCTGGCGAACCGCGCACGGCATCGTCGGGAAGTGGAAGCGCTGCAGGCCCGGATCTCGAATGCAGGCACGGCCTCGAGCCATTGTCTCAGGCTCTGGGTTGCGAGATCCCTGGCAAAACAATCGCGCGAATCCTGCTCCCGGCTGCGAATTGATCTATATTTTCAGGTATCGGTCGGCGGATGACGGGCGACCGAAGGAGGATGATCGATGTCTACCGGTATTTCGCTGCACATAGGCCTCAACGACGTAGACCCGGCTCGCTACGATGGCTGGAATGATTCCCTGGGCGCCTGTGAGTCGGACGCTGACGACATGCATGCCATCGCCGTCGCGCAGGGCTTCGATCCCACCATGCTCAAGTCGGCACAGGCAACCCGCGAAGCCGTCATCGGCGGCATCCGCGACGCCGCGGACAGGCTCGCCGCGGGCGACGCGTTCCTCCTGACCTATGCCGGCCATGGCGGCCAAGTCTACGATTCGTCGGGCGACGAGCGCAAAGAGACCAAGGGCGACATGATCGACGAAACCTGGTGTCTCTATGACGGCCAGCTACTCGACGACGAGCTGCGCGTGTTCTGGGCGTGGTTCCGCCCGGGCGTCAGGGTCATCGTGCTGTCCGATTCCTGTCACAGCGGCACGGTGACGCGCGCGATCGGCGACGGCAAGAGAACCGCGCTGGACCTGCCGAAAGAGGAAAAGCTGCGCATTTACGGAACGGAAACACCCAAGCTTCGCTTCATGCCCCGCGCTGCGGCCGAGGCGGCCTACGTCGCCAATTCGGAATTCTACGACGGGGTGCAGCGGGATCTACCCGAGACGCCGGATCCGATTCATGCGACGGTCCGCCTGATCTCGGGCTGTAACGACGAGCAATTTTCCGGGGAGGCTTTCGGCAGCGGTTTGTTCACCCGGCAACTCAAGCGAGTGTGGAAAGGCGGAGACTTTACCGGCAACTATGACGCGTTCCATGCGGCCATCGCTGAGGAGATGCCGGATGACCAGACGCCGCAACACTCCGTCATCGGTGTACCGGATCCGGCATTCGATGCCGAGCAGCCGTTCACGATCTGATCGACGGTGTCGCGGGCGGGATCCTGACGCGGCGCCAGCGTCAAATTGCCGCCCGTATCGATTCCATATTTCCGGCAAGTCATTGAGCGCATTACGATAATGGCTCGATTTTACACATTCATTATTGTCGCACAGGCCACAAGCGCTGGTGTTTTGGGTGTAGACTTGAGCACGATCGAAGAATAACAACAAGATCCGGTCGCACGTCGTTTTGGAATCGACGCAGCTGGCGCCGCTCAGGCAGGTTCGGCCCGATGCGTCGATCGATTCTTCCCGTCCGCCAGAGCGGAAACCGGAACGACGACCGGCGGAAAACCTCAAGGTGAAGTGCCATGCGCATACTGTTCGTTTCGGCAAATCCTCACTGGACGGCCCGACTCGATCTGGCCGACGAACTGCGCAGCATGCAGAAGAGCCTGGCCGGTACCGATGCCAGGGTCACGTTGCTTCCTGCGGCTCAGCTCGAGGACCTGAAGACCGCGATCCGCGAAAATCAATTCGACATCGTCCATTTCAGCGGCCACGCCACGAAAGAAAGGGGCCTGCTGTTTCGCAAACCCGACGGCGAGAAGGACGAGGTTTCGCCGGCAGCGCTGCGGGAACTACTCAGGGATCACAACATCAAGCTGGCCGTTCTCAATGCCTGCGATACGGACACGACGGCCGCGGGAATCAGGGGGTTCGTCAGTGCGGTCATCGGAACGACACGCGCCCTCGACGATCGTGCCGCGAAGCTCATGACCAAGGTTCTCTATGCGGAACTCGCAAGAGGCCGCTCCGTGCGGCAGGCCTACGACGAGGCGAAAAGGCAGATCAGCGAAGGCGATCTCGAAAACGTGTATACGCCGGACCTCGCCGTCGCCGAGGATGCCGACGAAAGTATTTCCTTCAAGCCGTCCAGCGCTGCCGGCGAAAAGCCGGGGCCGGAGGGGAAAACGGACTTCGACCGGTATTTTTACGTCAGCTACCTCGACGAACAAATCAGCGTCCTGGATAGAAACATCAAGATCAACAAGTACGTATTCTGGGCGCTCATCGCGCTCGGCATCGGAATGTTGCTGTTTGACTGGGGACAGCACATTGCGGCGCAGAATCCCGAGGGTCCCTGGGAGGTTGTGAAAAGGATCTTCGCGGACATCGGAAATTTCCTGCTGTTGGCGTTACAGGCGCTCGTCGGCGATGCGATCGGATCGGATACCGACACACCGTTTCTGGACTGGCTGACCGCGGTCGGGCAGATGGCTCCTATCGCCATCGCGTCGCTGCAGTACCGCTGGTGCCTGCATGGGCTCGAAGAAAAACGCGAAATGAAGGCCCTCCGGGAACTGGTGGAAGGATCGGAGGAGCTCGACCAGGAGGTCATGGACCGATTGCACAAGATACTCGACCAGAGCCTGCGAAATGCGAATACCGAATTCAGGGACCTGCGCGAATACTTGCCACCGGCTATCGAACCGGTGGTCGACAAGTGGCTCGATCGCACCCTCGGAGCAAATGTAGAATGATTATCGACACCAGCAAAGACAACTACGACGAGCTGCAGATTCTCGCTGCGGATGCCCGCGCGAGCAGGCGCCGCACCAACTTGTGGACGACGGGGCTGATCGTCGGCGGCATGATTGCCGCCAGTGCCTACGTTTCCACGACGAACGACCAGGTCGATCAGCTGGCGGGTGAGAACAAGGAACTAAAGCGAATCGTCAACGAATCCAGCTTTCGCGTGCAACAGCTGGAGAGCGAACGCGAACGCCTCGTGTCGGAACGCGAATTCTACAAGGACAGCTCCAGGTTGCTGGCGCAGGCCGTGCCGGATTTGCGGCTGTCCGAAAAGGATCCCCCCGAGCCTCAGGTCACGTTAAACGTCCCGGGAACAACGCAGCCCGACAGGGCGCCGGTATCCGGCATCTCTAACCTCGTCTGGCTCGTCGACGGTTCCCGGCGCTTTCCGATGGCCAAAGACGACCTCCTGTGGATTCCCGAGGCGGAAATCTGGGTCGAGCTCGAAAATCTCGAAGGCTCGGGCAAGGTGAAGGTCTTCAGGGGACGGGCGAGCCCCGAGGCGCAGGCTCGAATCGACGTTGAATCCACCGGTCTGCCGCTGCAGATCAAGTTGCCGACGGAGATCGGCAACGCCAAGGTCGCATGCCTCAAGATGCACGTACCGTCGGCCCGGGTCGGATTCGGTGAAGGTTATGCGGACATGGAAATACTGCTACTGCAGCAGTGCCCGAAAGAAAATCCGGCATTCAGACCATACTCTCCCT